>JBFJUC010000228.1:0-4444 GCA_041624875.1 Alcanivorax sp. | reverse complement strand
CATCCAGGACCGGCTCCTGCGCCCCGCCCGCGTGATCGTGGCCCAGGAGCCCGGCGCCGCGGAGGAATGAGATCCCGAGGGGCGGCGACGCCCCGGTGAGCCTTGAATTGTCGGGAACGCGCCCCATGTAGAGGGGCAGGATCGTATTGATGACGCTTGGAGTATTGCAGCCATGGGACGAGTGATCGGTATCGACTTGGGCACGACCAACTCTTGCGTCGCCGTCATGGATGGCGACAAGGCTAGAGTGATCGAGAATAGCGAGGGCGACCGAACCACGCCTTCCGTCGTGGCTTTCACCAAGGACGATGAGGTCCTGGTAGGGCAGACGGCCAAGCGTCAGGCGGTGACCAATCCGACCAACACCCTGTACGCGGTGAAGCGTCTGATCGGTCGTCGTTTCGAGGATGAGGTGGTGCAAAAGGACATCAAAATGGTGCCCTACAAGATCACCAAAGCCGATAACGGTGACGCCTGGGTGGAAGTGAAAGGCGAGAAACAGGCGCCGCCGCAGATTTCCGCGCAGGTCCTCAAGAAAATGAAGAAGACCGCGGAAGATTATCTCGGTGAGGAAGTCACCGAGGCGGTGATCACCGTGCCGGCCTACTTCAACGATTCTCAGCGCCAGGCCACCAAGGACGCCGGCCGCATCGCCGGTCTTGAGGTCAAGCGCATCATCAACGAGCCCACCGCCGCGGCTCTGGCCTATGGCCTGGACAAGAAAGGCGGTGACCGCACCATCGCGGTGTATGACCTGGGTGGCGGTACCTTCGATATCTCCATCATCGAAATCGCCGAAGTGGACGGCGAGCACCAGTTCGAAGTGCTGGCCACCAACGGCGACACCTTCCTGGGTGGCGAGGACTTCGACCTGGCGATCATCAATTTCCTGGCCGACCAGTTCAAGAGCGACTCCGGCATCGACCTGGGCGGCGACGCCCTGGCTATGCAGCGCCTGAAGGAAGCGGCCGAGAAAGCCAAGATCGAGCTGTCCTCCGCCGAGCAGACCGAGGTCAACCTGCCGTACATCACCGCGGACCAGAGCGGTCCCAAGCACCTGGTGGTGAAGCTCACCCGGGCGAAGCTGGAATCCCTGGTGGAACAGTTGGTGTCCCGTTCCCTGGAGCCGTGCAAGACCGCGCTCAGCGACGCCGGCGTGAAAGCGTCCGATATCACCGACGTGATTCTGGTCGGCGGTCAGACCCGTATGCCCATGGTGCAGAAGAAAGTCGCTGACTTCTTCGGTAAGGACGCTCGCAAGGACGTTAACCCGGACGAAGCCGTGGCCATCGGCGCCGCCATTCAGGGCGCGGTACTGGCCGGCGACGTGACCGACGTGCTGCTGCTGGACGTGACCCCGCTGACCCTGGGTATCGAAACCATGGGTGGTGTGATGACGCCGCTGATCGAGAAGAACACCACGATCCCGACCAACGCGTCGCAGGTGTTCTCCACCGCCGACGACAACCAGACCGCGGTGACCGTGCACGTGCTTCAGGGCGAGCGCAAGCAGGCCAACCAGAACAAGTCCCTGGGCCAGTTCAACCTGGAGGATATTCCGCCGGCGCCGCGCGGCGTGCCGCAGATTGAGGTGACCTTCGATATCGACGCCAACGGTATTCTGCACGTGGGCGCCAAGGACAAGGCCACCGGCAAGGAGCAGACCATTCAGATCAAGGCGTCTTCCGGCCTGTCCGATGACGAAGTGGACCAGATGGTCAAGGACGCCGAGGCCCACGCCGACGAAGACAAGAAGTTCGAGGAGCTGGTGCAGGCGCGTAACCAGGGTGACCACTTGGTGCACGCGACCCGCAAGACCCTCGAAGAGGCCGGCGACAAGGCCTCTGAAGAGGAAAAAGAGGCCATCAACAAGGCCATCGGCGAGCTCGAGGAAGCGCTGAAAGGCAGTGACAAGGACGACATCGATGCCAAGACCAAGGCACTCACCGAGGCGTCCGGGAATCTGGCTCAGAAGATGTATGCCGAGGCGCAGCAAGCCGAAGGCGGCGAGGCCGGCGCCGGCGAGCAGCCGAAGTCCGGCGATGATGTGGTCGACGCTGAGTTCGAAGAAGTGGACGACGATAAGAAGAAATAATCGTCGGGCCTGTGTCTGACGTAGAGCCAGCAACGCCGGGCCTTGGGGCCCGGCGTCTTAGCTTAAAAAGTCGACGTTGAGTAAAGCGGACCCATTATGTCCAAACGAGATTATTACGACGTGCTGGGGGCCTCCAAGGACGCCAGCCAGCAGGATCTGAAAAAAGCCTACCGCCGCCTGGCGATGAAATACCATCCGGACCGCAATCCGGACGACCAGGAGGCGGTGGCCAAATTCAAGGAGGCCAAAGAGGCCTACGAAGTGCTCTCCGATGAGCAGAAGCGGGCCGCTTACGATCAGTTTGGTCACGCCGGCGTCAACGGCCAGGCCGGTGGCGGCGCGGGAGCCGGTGGCTTCGGCGGTGGCGGCTTCGGCGATATTTTCGGCGACATTTTCGGTGACATTTTCGGCGGTGGCGGTGGACGCCGCGGCCCGGCCCGCGGCGCCGATCTGCGCTACACCCTGGAGTTGAGCCTGGAGCAGGCCGTACACGGCTGCGAAGAAAAAATCCGTGTGCCCAGCTGGGACCCCTGCGAGGTCTGTGATGGCTCCGGCGCCAAGCCTGGCGAGCAGCCGGTGACCTGTCCGACCTGCGCCGGCATGGGCCAGGTGCGCATGCAACAGGGTTTCTTCACGGTGCAGCAGGCCTGTCCCACCTGCCACGGCGAAGGCCGGGTGATCGAGAATCCCTGTGATCACTGTGGCGGCCAGGGCCGGGTGCAGACCACCAAGACCTTGTCCGTGAAGATTCCCGCCGGCGTCGATACCGGCGACCGCATCCGTCTGGCCGGTAAAGGCGAGGCGGGTATGCAGGGCGCGCCGCCCGGGGATCTGTACGTGCAGGTGGCCGTCCGGCCGCACAATATCTTCACCCGCGAAGGCGAAGATCTGCATGTGGAAGTGCCGGTCAGCTTTGTCGACGCCAGCCTGGGCGGCGAGCTGGAGGTGCCGACCCTGAACGGCCAGGTGAAGTTGAAGGTCCCGGCGGAGACCCAGACCGGCAAGCTGTTCCGCTTGCGCGGCAAGGGCGTCACCCCGGTACGTGGCGGGCCGCCCGGCGACTTGCTGTGTAAGGTGGTGGTGGAAACGCCGGTGAAGCTTTCCAGTGAGCAGAAGGATTTGCTGCGCCAGTTCCAGGATTCCATGGACAAGGGCGGTGAACGGCACAATCCCCGTCGCACCAGCTGGTTCGAGGGCGTGAAGCGCTTCTTCGACGGGCTTTAAAGCGCTACCTTGTGATGAAACCGAACAGCGGGCAAATGTGATGAAAGTAGGCATTATCGGCGCCGCCGGGCGCATGGGCCGGATTCTGATGGAGGCCACCCTGGCTAATCCGGATACCGAGTTAGCCGCCGCCGTGGATGTGCCCGGCTCCAGTCTGATCGGCGTCGACGCCGGTGAGTTGATGGGGCAGGGGCGCCTGGGGGTGGCCCTGGCGGACAATCTGGAGAAGGTCGCCGGCGACGCCGACGTGTTCATTGATTTCACCGTCCCCGAGGCCACCGCGCGTAACGTGGAAATCTGCCGGGCCGCCGGCACCCGGCTGGTAATCGGCACCACCGGCCTGAACGCGGACCAGCAAGCGGCCCTGCGCGACGCCGCCGAGGAGGTCGCCATCTGTTTCGCGCCGAATTACTCAATCGGCGTGAACCTGTGCTTCAAGCTGCTGGAAACCGCTGCTCAGGTGCTCGGCGACGATGTCGACATTGAGGTGATCGAGGCGCATCACCGCCATAAAATCGATGCGCCCTCGGGCACCGCGCTGCGCATGGGCGAGGTGGTCGCGCAGACGCTGGGCCGTGATCTGGACCAGTGTGCGGTCTACGACCGCGAAGGCCGCACCGGCGAGCGCGACCGCCAGACGATCGGTTTCGAGACCATCCGCGCCGGTGACATCGTTGGCGAGCACACGGTGCTGTTCGCCGCCGATGGCGAGCGGGTGGAGATTACCCATAAGGCGTCCAGCCGGATGTCGTTCGCACGCGGCGCCGTACGGGCCGCGGTATGGCTGGCCGAGCAGCCTAAAGGCCTGTTTGATATGCAGGATGTGCTCGGTCTGGCTGGCGAAAGTGCCGGTTGGGGCAAACGCTGACGTGACAGCGTGCCGTGAACGTCCTAAAATACGGATCTGCCCAAGATGGGCGAGCGGGCGGCCGAGTGAAGATGTGTATTTCCTGAAAAGCGAGGTGGAGCAATCCATCTCGCTTTTTTGCGAACCCTGCCAAGCGGCTGCGGTAATGCACGGCCCCCGCCACCGATCTCCCAAGTCCCTATCCGCCAGGAGGTTGCGTTGACGGTACCCGCCATACTAGCTCTGGAAGATGGAAGCCTCTTTCGGGGTGTCGCCAT
>JBFJUC010000227.1:0-4505 GCA_041624875.1 Alcanivorax sp. | reverse complement strand
GGGGTCCCGTTTGGGACCCCTTTTTTATTTGGCGGTGAGGGAGGGATTCGAACCCTCGATACGCGTAAACGTATACACGCTTTCCAGGCGTGCTCCTTCAGCCACTCGGACACCTCACCAAAACTGGCTGTCTCTGAGTCATCATCAGAGGGCGCGTAGGGTACCCGAGGGTCGGCGCTTAGGCAAGCGTGCAGGCGGTACTCAGGCCAAGCCAGCCGAGCAACACGATCTGCGCCAACAGGAAGGCGAAACGCGCCTGCACCAGCCAGTGGTTCACGCCGATCAGATGCACCAGGCTTTGCGCCACGCGGGCGGCGAACACCCAAGGCAATACGCAGGCGGCCAGCTCCACGGTGCCGGCCCACAGCGCGGCGCCGCCCACCACCAGCAGCACCGGCAGCATTTCCAGGGTGTTCATGTAGGCACGCGAGAGCCGGTCGAGCAGCCTGGCGGGGTCGTAGGCGTAGGGAGGGAACTGGTCGGCCTTGGCCTGGCCGCTGATGACGCGCAGCCCGCGGCCGAGCACCAGCACGGCAAGCAGCAGCAGGGCCCAGAGGCCGTAGGCAAGCAGATAGAAAACCGCATCGTGTTCAAGTGTCATTGTTATTGGTCCTGGCAAGGTAAAGACCCTGATACTCGCAGACCACGACGCCCTGGGCATCGGTCGCCTGGGCCAAAATGCCCAGGCTCGCTTTGCCACGCCGTTTCAGGCGCTGGTGAAACCGGCCACTCTCGCCATCGTCGGCCCAGGCGCGGATCTCGATGTCACCGTGCAGCGGCGCGCGGAACTGCAGGCTGGATTCCACCGCGACCACGTCGACGCTGGCCTCGCCCTCACCCACCGCGGAATCCGCCATCAGCGTGGTGCAGGCCCAGCCGGCCAGGGTGAGCAACGCCGCCTGGCTGCCGGCGAAGAAGGTGCCCTTGTCGTTATGGTTGGGCGCCAACGGCGCGGTCAGGGTGAGCCGTTCGCCGTCGAAGGCGGTGAACCGGAAGTCCAGATGAGTGGTGAGCGGTATCGCCGCGCACACGCGAGTGGCCAGAGCATCAAGATCAATCATCGCGCCCCCGGGGAAGCTCACGCAGAAAGGTTTCCGGCTGCTCATCCGGCAGGTTCTTCAGGGCCCCGGCGGGGGTGCCCAGGTAGACAAAGCCCACCACCTGGTCCTTGTCGGCGAAGCCGAGGCGTTCCTTGACGGTTTCGTCGTTGGCCAGATCCCCGGTGCGCCACATGGCGCCGATACCCAGGGCGTGGGCGGCCACCATGATGTTCTGCACCGCCGCGCCCACCGCCAGCACCTGTTCCCAGGCGGGCACCTTGTGGCCTTCGGTGATGTCCGCCACGGCGACAATAATGGTGGGCGCGCGCAGCGCCTTGTTGCGGATGTTGTCGCGGGCGCACTGGTCCGCGTCCGGCTGCCGGCGCAGCAGGCGCCATTCCATGATGTCGCCGAGGCGTTCGCGCTCTTCGCCTTCCAGCACCAGAAACCGCCAGGGACGCAGCATGCCATGATCCGGGGCGCGAATCGCCGCCGCCAGCAATTGCCTGACCTGGTCGGCGGAAGGGCCGGGCTCGGTGAGTCGGGCCACGGAAACCCGGGTGTTGAGCGCGGTCAGTGTGTCCATCGGAACTCCTGTGTGCGAACGGTGACGCGCCGTGGATTGTACGGCAAAGCGCGCCGGCTTTCCTTGCCGCCGGGCGATCAGTCTTTTTTCTTAACCCACAACTGGGTAAGCTCCGGTCAAATGTCCTGATTGGCACTGCATGAGTACATCCAAGAACCGCCCCCGCAAGCCCTACCTGGATCCCATGGAGCGCGCGCGCCGGCTGAGCAATTATATCCGCCTGCTGGCCTTCGTGGTGGCGGCGACGATTCTTATGGCCGGGGTCACCCTGCAGCTTTATCCGTCCCATTATCTGCTCGGCGTGGCGGGCCTGCTGGCCTACCCCTTACTGGTGCAGACCCTGGTGGTGGTGGGCCAGCGCAAGGATCTGTTACCCGAGCATTTCTCGCCGGTGGTGATGCAGCTGGACGCGGCCATCATCGGCGTCGCCTGCGCGCTGCTGCACTTCGCGGTGGTGCCGAGTTTGGTGCTGCTGATCATCGTGCACGCCAACGCGGTGAGCAGCGGCGGTCTGCGCCCCTGGCTGCTGAATGTGCTGATGACGCTGGGCGGCGCCGCCCTCGCCTCGTTGTTGCTGGGCGTGCCGCCAACGCCCACCACGGTGCCGTTGAGTCTGTCGGTGTTGTCCCTGGTGGGGCTGGGGTTGTACGTGGGCGCCAGTTCCTTCTATGCCAACCGTCAGGCCCAGTTCCTGCGCCAGGCGCAGATCCGGGTACGCGAGCAACAGCAGCAGGCGGTGGAGATGTCGCGCAAGCTGGCCAAGTATCTGCCGCCGCAAATCTGGGGCTCGCTGTTCTCCGGCAAGCGCGACGCCAAGCTGGAGACCCGACGCAAACGGCTGACGGTGTTCTTTTCCGACATCAAGGGCTTCAGCGCGATCTCCGAGGAGCTGCCGCTGGATACCCTGACCCGCATGCTCAATACCTACCTGAGCGAGATGACCCGCATCGCCCTGCGCCACGGCGGCACCATCGACAAGTTCATCGGCGACGCGGTGATGGTGTTCTTCGGCGACCCAAAAAGCGAAGGCGCCCAGGAAGACGCCTACCGGTGCGCCGCCATGGCCATCGAGATGCAGCAGCACATGCGCTTTCTGCGCCAGCGCTGGCAACGCGAGGGCATCACCCAGAAGCTGGAAATCCGCATCGGCATCAACACCGGCTATGTGACGGTGGGCAACTTCGGCACCGACAGCCGCATGGACTACACCATCCTGGGCACCGATGTGAATCTGGCCAGCCGGCTGGAATCCGCCTGCCGACCGGGGCAGGTGCTGATCTCGGAAAGCACCCATGAGCTGATCAAGGACCGGGTGCGCTGCCGCAGCGTGGGCGAGGTGACGGCGAAGGGCTTCAGCCGGCCAATTCCGGTGTTCGAGGCCCAGGCGCTGAAACGCAACGCCGGCGGCAAGCAACGGTTCGTCAGCGTCGCCACCACCGGGTTCGGCCTGCACATGGACCTGGAACGCATTCACAACGTGGACAAAAACCGCATACTGAAGGCTCTGGCCCGCTCCGCCTCGGACCTCAAGAAACAGAAGACAGTGGCGACGGATTTTGAGGCAGAGGGCTTCGCGCTGCACCTTGACTCGGCGAGCCTGGCCGACCGGGACCGGGAGAAGGTGCTGGACGTTATGGGCAAGGCGGCGGCCAAAATACAACAACAAGTACGGCTGTAAGGAGAACCGCTATGGCTGAACCGTCCTCGGGCTGGCTGGCCCGGCTGGAACGCGCCGGCAACCGCCTGCCGCACCCCACCCTGCTGTTCGTCTGGCTGTGCCTGCTGATGCTGCCGCTGAGCGCGCTGCTGGCGGCCGCCGGCCTGACCGCCAGCCACCCGCTGGAAGACCGCAGCATCGCGGTGCGCTCGCTGCTCGACGGCGACGGCCTTCAGTATTTATTCAGCAATATGGTCACCAACTTCACCGGTTTCGCGCCCTTGGGCGTGGTGCTGGTGGCGATGCTGGGGCTGGGTATCGCGGAGCATTCCGGCCTGCTGGGCGCCAGCCTGGCGGCGCTGGTGCGGCGCGCCTCGCACCGCACGCTGGTGGTGACGGTGGCGTTCGCCGGGGTGATGTCGAGCCTGGCCTTCGACGCCGGCTATGTGGTGCTGATTCCGCTCGCCGGTTTCCTGTTCCAGCTGGCAGGACGCTCGCCGCTGGCCGGTATCGCGACCGCGTTCGCGGCGGTGTCCGGCGGCTACAGCGCCAACCTGCTGCTCGGCCCGGTGGACGCGGTACTTGCCGGGCTGTCCACCGAGGCGGCGGCGATCGTCGAGCCCGGGCGCGTGGTGTCGGCGGCCGGTAACTACTGGTTCATCATGGTCTCCACGGTGCTGGTGACCGCCGTGGTGTCGCTGGTCACGGTGCGCATCACCGAGCCGCGCGTGGCCGACCGCCCCGCCGACAACACCGACCAGGACCTGGCGCCGCACATGGACCGCCGCGCCCTGGGTTGGACCCTGGCGGTGCTGGCGCTGGGGGTGATCGCGGTGGTGATGCTGGTGGCGCCGGCGAACGCGCCGCTGCGCGGCGAGGACGGCGGCCTGCTGCAGTCGCCGTTCATGTCGTCGCTGGTGGTGCTGATCGCCCTGCTGGCCGGGTTGTGCGGCGCCGTCTACGGGCGGGTGAGCGGCCGTTTCCGCTCCGCCGGCGGTATCATCGAGGCGATGGAAACCACCATGAGCTCCATGTCCGGCTACCTGGTGCTGATGTTCTTCGCCGCCCAGTTCGTGGCCTGGTTCAGCTACAGCCAGCTGGGGCTGGTGCTGGCCATCAAGGGCGCCGCCTGGCTGGGTGATCTGAATCTGCCGACCGTGGCGCTGCTGCTGTTGTTCGTGGGGCTGGTGGCGCTGATCAACCTGATGATCGGCAGCGCCTC
>JBFJUC010000226.1:0-4524 GCA_041624875.1 Alcanivorax sp. | reverse complement strand
TGTAGGCGTCGGTGTGGCAGACGCCGGTGGCGACGATCTGCACCAGCACTTCACCGGCTTTCGGGCCGGCCACGTCGATTTCTTCAATCACCAGGGGTTGGCCTGCTTCCCAGGCGACGGCGGCTCTCGATTTCATGCGCTTCTCCGTAACAGTCAGGACGTCTCGCGTCGGATTCTGGAGCCAGTGTACTGGCGCCGCTTCGACCTCTTAAGGCATTATTCCGCAATAGATTATTGCTCAGGAGCAACAATGCAGCACTGGGATCGCATCGAGGCCTTTGTTGAGGTGGTGAGGCACGAATCCTTCGCCGGGGCGGCCCGGGGCCTGGGCGTCTCCAGCTCCCATGTGAGCCGGCTGGTGGCGCGCTTGGAGACCCAGCTCGGCACCCAGTTGCTGTACCGGACCACCCGCCGGCTGCGGCTTACCGACGCCGGCGCCGTCTACTTCGAGCACTGCGCGCAGCTGTTCGACGGCTTCCAGGAGGCGCTCACCGCGATCAGCGACTACCAGCGCCGCCCCACCGGCGTGCTCAAGCTTACCTGCGCCACCACCTTCGGCGAGCAGTTCATCGCGCCGCTGGTCAACGACTTCCTCGCCGAACACCCGCAGCTGTCGGTACGCATGGACTTCACCAACCGACCGGTGGACATCGTCGACGAAGGGTTCGATGTGGCGGTGCGCACCGGCGCCCTGCCCGATTCCTCGCTGATCGCCCGCAAGCTGTGTTCGCGCCGGGAGTATGTGGTGGGCTCGGCGGACTATTTCGAGCGCCACCCGCGCCCCCACACCCTGGGTGAACTGGCCGGCCACAACTGCCTGCTCGGTTCCGCCGACCACTGGACCTTCGACCTGGACGGCCAGCACCGTGTCTGGCGGGTGGAGGGTAACTGGCGCGCCAATTCCGGCCTGGCGCTGCTGGATGCGGTGCGCAAGGGGCTGGGGTTGGCCCAGTTGCCGGATTATTACGTGCGCGAGGGCCTTGAGCGGGGCGAACTGGTGTCCGTGCTGGATACCCATGCCTGCACCCACACCGCGGTCTGGGTGGTGTACCCGCGCCACCGGCATCTGTCCCCCAAGGTGCGGCAGTTCGTGGACTTCCTGGTGGCCGGCATGGACGGGCGCGCTTGAAAGCGGCGGTCGTCATCATCAGGTAGAGGTCAGACACGCCAGAAACGCAAGGAGAGAACATGGCTAAGGCAACCCTCCCGGCCCTGGGCCTGGGCACCTTCCGGCTCAAGGGCGAGCCGCTGATGGGCAGCATCCACAAGGCCCTGGACCTGGGCTACCGCCACATCGACACCGCCCAGATGTACGACAACGAGGAAACCGTTGGCGCCGCGCTGGACGCCCACGACGTCCCTCGCGACGAGGTGTTCCTGACCACTAAAATCTGGCACGACCGGCTGCAGCACGACGATCTTTTACAAAGTTTGCAGGAAAGCGTGAACCGGCTGCGCGTGGACGCGGTGGACCTGGCCCTGATTCACTGGCCAAGCCCTAATGACGAAGTGCCGATGGACGAATACATCGGCGCCCTGGCCGAGGCCAAAAAACGGGGCCTGGCCAAAAACGTGGGGGTATCGAACTTCACCGTGGCGCAACTGGAACGGGCGCTCAGCGTACCCGGCGGCGAGGCGCTGGTGACCAATCAGGTGGAAGTGCATCCGTTCCTCACCAACCGTAAAGTGGTGGACGCGATCAAACGTGCCGGCCTCACCGTGACCGCCTATATGCCGCTGGCTGTGGGCAAGGTGCTGGAGGACCCGACCCTCAAGAAATTGGGTGAGAAGTACGACGCCTCCGCCGCCCAGGTGGTGCTTGCCTGGCTGCACCAGCAAGACATCGTGGTGATTCCGTCGTCCACCAAGGAAGCGCACCTGAAAGCCAACATGGCAGCGCTGGACATCGAGCTGGAGCAGGCGGATATGGACGCCATCGAGGCCCTTAACCGGGACGAGCGCATCGCCGACCCGGACTTCGCCCCGGACTGGGATTGACGGCGGGCAAGACAAAGCGCCCGTCAGGCCCTAGCATGCGGGCATGGAGCGAATTCCCCACGATAAGCTTGATGCCCGCCAGTTCGACTGTGATGAACGCCTTGAAGTCTGGCGTCAGAGCGTCGAGCCGCTGTTCGATTGCCGGGCCGCCCGAGAGGCCTCTGGCCTTGATTTCGAGGGGCGACTGGAGAGTTTCAATCTCGGCCAGACGCTGATCGCGCGCAGCGCATTCTCGCCTTTGCACTTCCAGCGGGCCCGGCGCACCTCCGACGACCACCTGCTGGTGCAGCTGTATACCCACGGCGGCTATCAAGGCTACAACGGCGACCGCAAAGTGCAGGTGGGCCCCGGTGACATCAGCTTGCTGGACATGGGCCTGGGCCTGGAAACCCTGGCGCCCCGCTCCGGGAATCTGTCTCTGGTGATTCCCCGCGACCGGTTCTTCGCCCTCACCAAACCGGCCGACTACCGGCCGGGCACGGTGCTGCGCGCCGGCACGCCTCTGGCGAGCATTCTCGCGAACCACCTATCCAGTGTCTGGGAGACGCTCGCGGACGCCTCCGTGGAAGACCTGCCGGCCATCAACCGGACTCTGGTGGGGGCGGTGGCCGGCGCGTTTTGCCACGGCCCGGTGCGCGAGGACGCGGCGATGCCGTTCGAAGACGCCGCCCGCGATGCGGTGCGCGCTTTTATCGTTCACAACCTGGAAGACCCGGGGCTCGGGCCGGTGCGGCTGTGCCGACGCTTCGGCTTGTCCCGCACCCGTCTGTACCGTCTGTTCGAGCCGTTCGGCGGCGTCGCCGGGTATATCCGCGAGCAGCGCCTGGACCGGGCGTTCCGTGAGCTTGCCGAGCGTGATCTGGGGCAGCGGCGTCTGGTCGAGGTGGCGCTGGAGTGCGGCTTCGACAGCCAGAGCCATTTCTGTCGCCTGTTCCGCCAACGTTTCGGCATGACCCCCGGCGAGGCCATGGAGCAGGGGCGCTCGGCCCGCGCCCGGCGTGCGCGGGAGGGCGGCGGCGGGCCGTCACCGACAGAGTTTCGCGACTGGTTGCTGCGTCTCTGAGCGGGAAACGCCTGGGACGAATCATCAAAGGGGTGGGAAACAAGCGTGCAAGCGTTCGGCCGGGTTGGCCCCCACAATGCGGGGGCGAGTTAGCCGAACGCTATCTTTTGCATATTTGGGTTGTGAGCAAGCCCCGGGGTTTCCCCGGGGCTTTTTAATGGGCGGGTGTCAGCGTGCGGGCCAGGAAAGCGGCCCCGGCGTCTTCGGCGGCGCCGCCGAACAGAAACGCCGCCACATGGCCCTTGCCGCGCAGCAGTAGCAGTTCGTTCTCGACGCCGTTGGCATTGAGCGCGGTGCGGTAATCTTCCGCATGGTCCACCGACACGACCGAATCCAGGGTGCCGTGGTACAGCAGGTGCGGCGGCGTATCGGGCGTCACATGGGTGATCGGCGAGGCGGCCGCGTAGGTGGCGGCGTTACTCGCCTGCGGGCCGCCCAAGAACTGCGGCACCAGGGTGCCGCCCTCGAATTTACGCAGATCGGTCGGTGTGCCGCCGGCCACCACCGCCTTCGGCCGAGTGACCGGCCCGCCGTAGGGTTCGTTCAGCGGGCTGTCCGGGTCCGCCGCCACGGTGGCCAGCAGCGTCACCAGGTGAGCGCCGGAAGAATAGCCCCAGGCGCCCACCCGGGTCCGGTCGATGCGGTAGTCGTCCGCGTGTACATGCAGCCAGCGCATCGCCATCTGAAGGTCATGGAGCTGCGCCGGGAAGGTGTACGCCGGCGCGAAACGGTATTCGATGTTCACCACCACGAAGCCCTGCTCGGCGAGCCGCCGCGACAGCGCCGCCGTGTCCTCCGGCGAGCGCCGCTCCCAGCCACCGCCGTGCACCATCAGCACCGCCGGATAGCGGCCGTCCGGCTGCGGCCGATAGATATCGGCGTGCAGGGCTTGCGGCCAGTCATCGGGGGTGTAAACCCGATCTTCGATCACCGTGACGTCGAAGTCGGGCAGCGCCGGCGGCTCTCCCTCCGGC
The DNA here is from genome assembly GCA_041624875.1 of Alcanivorax sp. Taxonomy (GTDB): domain Bacteria; phylum Pseudomonadota; class Gammaproteobacteria; order Pseudomonadales; family Alcanivoracaceae; genus Alloalcanivorax. Next base: position 489 of record JBFJUC010000226.1, on the reverse strand, counting down.
GCGCCCAGATGGCGCACACAGCCGGTGACGGCCAGCGTGCAAAGAAACAGCAGGACTAATCTCATGAAGCGCTCCGGGCATGGGACAAACCGTCACGCTAACCGCGGATCAATCAATGATGGGTGAGGGTGACCGCTCCTACAAACAACCGGGTCAATCGGCGGTGAAGGTGGGGTCGTCGACGATCATGCCGATGCTGAGCGCGCCCGGGCCGATGTTCACCGCCCCGGTGAGGCCCATGCTGCTGGTCAGCAGCTCCACCTTGTGGCGCTTGGCGGCCTCGGCCAGGCGGTCGAAGCCGGGCATCTGGCGAATCCGGCTTTCGTCGCCGGCGTAGCTCACGCACACCACCGGCGCCATCAGGCCGCGCTCGATGCAGCGGGCGCCGTGCCGGAACATGGCTTCCACGCCGGCGTCGAAGCCGCGCATCTTGGCCACCGGGAAGGTTTCGTCCTGGCGGGCGCAGAGCACCGGTTTGATATCCAGGGC
>JBFJUC010000225.1:0-4537 GCA_041624875.1 Alcanivorax sp. | reverse complement strand
GGACGCTGCCGTTGTCGTACAGGCGCCAGCTGACTACTTCCATCAGACTCAGGGTTTCGAACTCGTCCTCGGAAAACACCGCGTGGGTGCCGATGGTGTCAGGGATTTCCTGCACCAGGCCCCGGGCGGGGTTGTCGAAGTTGGGTTTGCCGAAAAACGAGACCGCCGCGTCCAGCTCTTGCACCTTGTGCGGTGGTGCTTCGCAGAACAGGTAGTCGCTCTCCGGCAGCCGGTAGCCTTCCCAGCGTCCGTTGAGCGGGTCCGCCAGTTCGTGGGCGCTCGCCAGTTTTTTCAGCCACGGCACCATGGCCAGGGTGTCGCCGTTTTCTAGGCGCGCCCAGGCGAGGATTTTGACCGAAAAAAGAGTGTCGGGATGCTGGTCGTTGGCATAGAGCAGTTCCATGCCGTCGTATTCAGGGGAGAGTCTGAGTATCGGCGGCGAATCGGCTCGCCGTCGTGGGGTAAAAGGCAACACGTTGTTGGGACGTCTTGTGTTGCCAAGGGGGTCACGCCGGTTTGCCATAAACACCTCCGCGCAGCCTGTGTTTTCACACTAGACGGTGGCGGCGGGGCGCGCAAGCGCTCTTTTTGCGGAAACTTGTGGGAGCGGGCAGGGCCTGTTCCCACAGGCGGACGCCACGAACCGCTATGTGAGCATCATCGTGGCCAGTAATGCCAGCACAGGCAGGACCGGCGCCAGCCGCACCATCAACCGCGGCCGGTAGGGCAGCAGGAACACCAGCGGCAGGCCGGCCAGGGTGACCAGGCCCAGCGCCATGGACAGCGCCAGGCCGGTGGGCCACAGCCGCAGGCAGCTGGCCACCATCAGGGCGATCAGCACCCAGCCGGCGATGCGAAACCCGCGCAGCCGCGCCGCCGGCGGTTTGGCACTGAGCGCCGCTTCATGGTGGCGCTTCATCGCCAGCGCCAGGGCGGTCAGGCCGGCGTAGGCCAGAGTCAGCGGCAAGGTCACGGCAATCACCGTCATGCGCCATTCTCCGCGGTACGGGCGCCACGCTTTGAGCGCGGGCCTTGTGCCATCGATTGTTGTGGGCGCGGCCTTTGTGGGAGCGGGCCCTGCCCGCGAACGGATCGCTTCTGCACTATCCGCCACAGGGCGTAGCCCCAGACGCCCGCCAGTATCAGGCAGACCAGATCAAAGCCGGCCAGGGCGCCGTGGCGCCAGCCGGTGGCGCTGAACAGATGGCTGTCCGTGGTGGCCATATTCAGCACTGGCAACGCCGCCCACAGTACCGTGATCGCCGCCAGCTGCTCGGCCCAGCCGCGCCGGTCCGGGCGCAGCAGGGCGTGGCCCAGGGCCAGCAGCCAGGTGAGGAAGAACGCGCGGATCTCCCAGCTTTCGCGGGCGGCCAATTCCACCGGCAACAGCCGGTTGGCGGCGAAATAGGCGGCCAGCGCGCCGAGCAGGCCGGTGAGCGAGGCGATGTTAAGTCCGTTCACCAGCCGCAGCGCCGCCCCCGGCGCCTTGCCGCGCAACTGCTGGGTGCGTTTGGACACCCACAGCAGCATGCCGGTGGCGACCATGGCGGTGCCGCCCACGCCGAACAGGAAGAACAACCCGCGCACCGTGGGGTCGGCGAACCGTGCCAGGTGCAGATTGACGAACAGGTTGTAAACCCGGAAGGCCCCGGGCACCGCCGCGTCACCGTGTTGTGTTTCCAGCAATGCGCCGGTGCCGCCGTTGAATACCAGGGTGGGGTTGCCGCCCCGGCGTTTGTCGGTGATCGCTGGCGCCTTGTCGGTGGAAATACGGATCACCGCATTATCCCGGTTGGGCCAGTCCACGCTGATGCGGCGCACCGGCTGATCGAACGTCGCTTCAGTGCGCGCCAGCAATGGCGCGATATCCGTCATGGCGGCCGGCGCGCCGGGTTCGGTGGTGGCTTCGTCGCGTGGAAACACGTCCTGGAAGAAGCCGCGCCAGCCGTCCTGGTAGGCCGCGTTCATGCCCCAGGGCATCAACATCACCATGAAGATCAGCAGGCCCGAATAGGTGATCATGAAATGAAACGGCAGCGCCAGCACCGCCGTGGCGTTGTGGCTGTCCAGCCAGGAGCGCTGGCCCTTGCCGGGCCGGAAAGTGAAGAAATCCTTGAAGATTTTCTTGTGCGTGACGACGCCGCTGATGATCGCCACCAGCATGAACATGGTGGCCACGCACACCAGCCAGCGTGCCCAGATACGCGGCACCCCATACAGCTCGAAGTGGAATCGGTAGAGAAAATCGCCGCCCCGGCTGGCGCGGGGTTCCAGCAGCTCGCCGGTGCCGGCGTCCATCACCGCCCGCTCGCCGCGTCGGCGGCCGCCGTCCTCGGGTGCCGGTGTATTCGGTTGCCAGCGCAGTTCCGCCACCGGCGAACGGGCCTCGGGCAGCCTTATGTCCCAGCTTTTGGCGTCCGGTGCTGTGGCGTTCAGCGCCGTCCAGGCCAGCGCCGGGGTGTCCGGCGACGGTTGTGAATGGTGCAGCTCCGGGGCCATCCACAGGGAGATTTCCTCACGAAAATAGGCGCTGGTGCCGGTCACGAACATGGCCAGCAGCAGCCAGCCCAGCAGCAGCCCGCTCCAGGTATGCAGCCAGGCCATGGATTGCCGCAGGCCCGCCTTCAAAATGGGGCCCCCGCGCCGCCCAGCCAGACCAGGGCGGCCAGCCCCAGCGCCGGTACCGCGATGCCCGCCCAGGCGCGGATCGCACTGCGCGTGGCGAAGGCCCACAGTACCGCCACGGCGTAAATCAAAAAGGACAACAGGTTGGCGGTGATCACCGCCGTGGCCGGTGCCGCCGGCAGCCACAAGGCGAGGGCGGTGGTGGCGCAGGCGGCCAGGGCGTAGCCGCCGAACACGGAGGCCACCGTGCGCGACGCGATACCCAGGCCGGGCGAGGCGGCGAGCCGTTGCAAAGAGTCTCTGGACATGGAATCCCCGGCGCCGAAAGGGCGGCGCTTGTTACGGACAAACAAGGCAAATAAGAATCGTTATTATCCGCAATTGAGGATTGAATGCAACGCGACAACCGTAAGGGTTGTAACGGGCCGGTAGCTCAGGCCGACGACTGTAAGCCGGCCTCGGCGCCGTCGGGCGCCGCCAACGGTTGCCGCAACCGCCAGCGAAGGCGAATGCCGAGCAGCACGGCGGCGGCGGTGAGGCCCGACACCAGCCCGATCCAGAACCCCGCCGGGCCCATGGCGGGCCGCCACAGATCGGTAAGCCCGAGCACATAGCCCACCGGCAGCCCCACGCCCCAGTACGCCACCAGCGTCATCAGCATCGGCCAGGCGGTGTCCTCGAACCCGCGCAGGCAGCCGTTGGCGCACACCTGCAGGGCGTCGGAGACCTGATAGATGCCGGCGAACAACAGCAGGTGGGCGGCGAGGGCGATCACCTGCGGATTCTCGGTGTAGATGTGCGGAATCCATGGCCGGCTGACGATCAGCGCCAGCCCGGCGAATAGCCCGATGCCGCCGGTCATCGCCAGCGAGCAGCGCACCGCCCGGCTCAGCCCGGCGCTGTCGTGGCGGCCGCGCGCATGCCCCACGCGCACCGTGGCGGCCAACGCGAAACTGAGCGGGATCATGAAAATCAGCGAAGTGAAATTGAGCGCGATCTGGTGGCCGGCGACGATCTCCGGGCCCAACCGGCTGATCAACAGCGCGATCACCGCGAAGATGCTGACCTCGAAGAAAATCGACAGCCCCACCGGCAGCCCCAGCCGCAGCATGTAGCCCAGGCTGGCCAGCTCCAGATGACGCTCGCGCAGCGTCAGCCGCGCCGGGCGGTACACCGGATGACGGCGGATATAGGCGCCCATCATCAGCGCCATGCTCCACATCACCAGGCTGGTGGCCCAGCCGCAGCCGACCCCACCCATGGCGGGAAACCCCAGCTTGCCGTAGATCAGCACATAGTTGGCGGGGATATTGATCGCCAGGCCGATGACGCTGATCCACAGCACCGGCCGGGTGTGGTTCATCGCCTCGGTGTAGCTGCGCAGCGCCAGCAGCACGGCGGCGCCGGGCATACCCCAGCTGAGCGCGTCCAGGTAACCCGCCACCAGCGGGCGGATGGCCGGGTCCACGTCCATCAATCCCAGCAGCGGCCCCATGGAACGCAATACCACCGCGCTGAACAGGCCCAACCCCAACGCCAGCCACAGCCCCTGCTGGGCCACCGGGTTAACGCGATGGTAAGCTTCGCCGCCGAGGTGGCGGGAGAGAATCGGCGTGGCACTCATCAGTACGCCGGTCATGAACAGAAACAGCGGCACCCAGATGCTGGCGCCCACCGCCACCGCGGCGAGATCCTCGGCGCCCACCCGGCCCGCCATCATGGTGTCCACGAAGCCGTTGGCGGTCTGCGCCAGCTGGCCACCGAGAATCGGCAGGGCAAGACGCAACTGAGCAAGGTATTCGAGACGATGAGCGGACATGGCGCACTACAGCCTGATCACGGGGCGGCTACCATACCGCAATCCCGTGCCGTGGTGCACCGCGCCACGGACCTGGAGACGTTGTTCCGCGAG
>JBFJUC010000224.1:0-4557 GCA_041624875.1 Alcanivorax sp. | reverse complement strand
TTCGCCGGTGTCGGCCCGGCGCTGGAATTCGCCTTCGCCGCCACCGGCAAGGGCGGCAGCACGGTCACCGCCGGCCTGCCCCACCCGGACACCCGCCTGGCGGTGAGCCCGGTGCAGATGGTCGCCGAGGAACGCCGCTTCCTGGGCTCCTACCTGGGCGGGCATGTGCCGGCGCTGGATATCCCCGAATACATCGCGCTGTACCAGGCCGGTCGCCTGCCGGTGGACAAGCTGCTCACCCATCGCATGAAGCTGGAAGACATTAACGAAGGCTTCGACCGGCTGGCCGACGGCGACGCCATCCGCCAGGTGATCCTGTTCGATTGATGGCGAACCTGCGACTGCGACAGGTGTGCCTGGTGGCACCGGAACTGACGGCGCCGGAGCGTGCGCTGGCCGCCGTGCTTGGCGCGGGGCCCTGCCATCGGGACCCGCACCTGGCCCGCTACGGTCTGGAGAACGTGATCTTCCGACTCGGCGACCGCTTTATCGAAATCGTCGCGCCGATTGAGGCAGGCACCGCCGCCGGTCGCTTTCTGGAACGCAGTGGCGGCCAGGGCGGCTATATGGCGATCTTCGATTGCGACGATCCGGAACGCCGCGCCCGGGAGGCCGAAGCACTGGGTGTGCCGGTGGTGAATCGTATGCGGGTGGACGCCTACCAGGGCGTGCAGTTGCATCCCAAAGCCTGCCGGGCGGCGATGATCGAGTTCAACCGCACCGAGGGCGGCGCGGCGCTGGCCGGCCCGTACTGGCCGGCCGGACCCGACTGGCAAACGGCCCCGCAACCCGCCCCGCCCTGCCGTCTGGACGCGATCACGCTCGACAGCCCCACGCCCGGGAACCTGGCCGCCCATTGGGGCCGCCTGCTGGGCCTGCCGGTGGCCGACGGTCACACCGTCGAAGCCGGCGGCATGGCGCTGCGGTTCCAGCCTGGACAGAAGGAGTGCCTCAGTGCGCTGTCACTGCGCAGCGACGACGCGGACACCCTACTGACGCGGGCCGAGGCCCAGGGTCTGGCGGTGGACCGGGGCGGCTTTGAGCTGGCCGGTGTGCGCTGGCAGCTGGAGCACGGGTAACGCCCGCGACTAGCCCAGCTTTTTCAGCATGGCGCCCATCATTTCGTGGATCTTGTTGACCGCTTTCAGCGGTCGCACCATCACCTTGAAGTCATCAATGCGACCGTCTTCGTCGCAGTGAATCATGTCGATGCCGTTGAGATGAATGCCGTCCAGTACGGTGCTGAATTCCAACACCGCGTTGCGGCCATCGAGGACTTCCCGCTCATAGCGGAAATGCTCGTTGTTGAGCGTGTGCAAGGCGGCGGTGAGGTACATCCGGGTGATCGCCTTGCCTTCCTGCGGGGTGTGCACCACCGGCGAGTGGAACACCACGTTGTCGGCGAGGATATCGTTAAGCGCCTCGGCGTCCTTGGCGTCGACCAGCCGGTGCCAGCGTTCGATGGTCTGCTTGATCATGGCGGTGCCCTGAAGGTTGTTGTTGGGAGGCTCAACATAGCCCGGCTGGGAAGCCGGGCACCATGGTGGTTCACGTCGAGAATCAGGCGGCGCCGATGGCTTCGGCCTTGACCTCGAAGTAGTCGTACAGATTGTCCAGGGCGGCGCGCAGAGTCGCGCCCTGCAGGCTGAGGCGGGCCATCAGTTCTTCCAGCGCGTCCTCTGCGTTGATGTTATCGATGTTCTCCTGGATCAGGTCCAGCGGCTTGAGCCGCTTGATGGCCAGATCCTGTTGCAGGTCGAACTCCATTTCGTCGTTCCAGCACAGGTTCACCTTCACCGCCGCCAGCTGTTCCAGATGGGCCAGGATTTCCTCGCGGCTCAGGTCCAGGGCGGTGATGCGCACGCTGGCGCCGTCGCCGTCCTTGAACTCACAGCGGTCGCCGATGGTGAAGCCTTCCGGCAGCGACGCCGGGTCGCGCAGCCATTCGCCGAAGGCGGCGGTGGTGGCACTGGCCGCGGTGGGCCGCGTCACGGGCAGCGAATCCACGGCTTTGCGCAGGGCGGCGACGATCTGCTCGGCGCGGCTGTCGGAGGCACTGTCCACCAGGATACGGCGGCGTTCCAGATCGATCAGCACGCCGGTGCGGCGCGAGCGGGTAAAGGCGCGCGGCAGCAGCTCAAAGGTGATCTGGTCCTTCAGTTCGGCGCGCTCGCGGCGGCCCACCGGGCGGCCTTCCTGCTCACGGATCTGCTCCACCTTGTCATCCAGCTCTTCCTTGATCACCGGCCCGGGCAGCAGGCGGGCGATTTCCTGGTGCACGCAATAGAGGAAGCCGTCCGCCACCACCACCATGCGGTCCTCGCCCTTGAGGGGCGGCACGAAGCCTTCGCTGCTCAGGCTCTGCCGGCCGCAAGGCGGACAGCGGTGTTCATCGAGACGCTCCTCCAGCTCCGCCGCCGACCAGGGAAAGGGCTCCGCGCCCAGGAAAACGGTGAGGTTCTTGATCCACATAGATAAGGGGTATCCGCAAACGAGGGTTGGCAAAGGGCGCTCACATTAGCCCAGGGCCACACCGCTCTCAAGGGCACTGTTGGGTCAAGCGGACTTATTCAGTTTCCGGCCACGAACACGTTTCCTTCACGAGGTCGCGACTGCCGGACCTTGAAGGTATCCGTTTGAAGCGAATTTATTTGACATGGCACGGGGATATCGCAAACCTCGAAAGCCGAAAACAACAACCGCCAAGCCTCGGGAGAGAAAACATGCTAGGCCAAATGATGAACCAGCCGCTGTTGATCAGCGCACAGATCGCCCACGCCGCCCGCTATCACGCCGATGGCGAGATTGTCTCCGTGGAGACCACCGGCGGCCTCCACCGCACCAACTGGGGCGAAGTGGAACGGCGGTCCCGCCAGCTGGGTTCGGCGCTGCTGGGCCTGGGCCTGAAACAAAGCGACCGGGTGGCCACCCTGGCCTGGAATAACTACCGCCACCTGGAAGCCTATTTCGGCGTGTCCGGTGCCGGCCTGGTATGCCACACCATCAACCCGCGCCTGTTCCCGGAACAGCTGGTGTACATCTTCAACCACGCCCAGGACCGGGTCCTGTTCATCGACAAGACCTTCCTGCCCCTGATCGCGGCGATCAAGGACAAGCTGGAGCACCTGGAGCATGTGGTGCTGCTGAGCGGCGAAGACGCCGAAGCCGCCGAGAAAGTGCCCGGCATCAAGTTCTACGACGACCTGGTGGATTCCGGCAACGCCGATTTCCAATGGCCCGAGTTCGATGAAAACACCGCCTCCAGCCTGTGCTACACCTCCGGCACCACCGGCAACCCGAAAGGCGCCCTCTACTCGCACCGCTCCACGGTGCTGCACTCCATGGCCGTGGCCCTGCCGGACAGCCTCAACCTGTCCGCCCGGGACTGCCTGTTGCCCGTGGTGCCCATGTTCCATGTGAACGCCTGGGGCATCCCCTACGCCGCCGCCATGGTCGGCAGCAAGATGGTGCTGCCCGGCCCGGGCCTGGACGGCGACAGCCTGAAGAACCTGATCAACAGCGAAAACGTGACCTGCGCCGCCGGGGTGCCGACCCTGTGGCAGGGCCTGATCGGCGCGCTCAAGAAAGCCGACGAGAAGGTGCCCAGCCTGACCCGCACCGTGATCGGCGGCTCCGCCTGCCCGCCGTCCATGATCGCCACCTTCCGCGACGACTACGGCGTGGACACCCTGCACGCCTGGGGTATGACGGAAATGAGCCCGGTGGGCTCGGTGAGCACCCTGCTGCACAAGCACACTCAGATGTCCGAGGACGAGCAAGCCGCGATCCGCGCCAAGCAAGGCCGCCCGCCGTTCGGTGTGGATCTGCGCATCGCCGACGCCGACGGCAACGAGCTGCCCATGGACGGCGAGACCCAGGGCGACCTGTACGCCAAGGGCCACTGGGTGATCAGCGCCTACTTCAACGTGGACGCCGAGCCGCCGCACCTGGACGGCTGGTTCCCCACCGGCGACATCGCCACCCTGGATGAGAACGGCATCGTTACCATCAAGGACCGCTCCAAGGACGTGATCAAGTCCGGCGGTGAGTGGATCAGCTCCGTGGAGCTGGAAAACATCGCCGTGGGCATGGACGATCTGGCCGACGCCGCGGTGATCGCCGCCACCCACAAGAAGTGGGACGAGCGCCCGCTGCTGATCGCCGTGAAGGCCGAAGGCAAGGACCCGTCCGAGAAGGACATCCTGGCCGGCTACGAAGGCAAGATCGCCTCCTGGCAGCTGCCCGACGCCGTGGTGTTCGTGGACGAACTACCGCGCAACGCCACCGGCAAGGTGCTCAAGAACAAGCTCCGCGATCAGTACGGCGACTACCTGATCAAAGAGTAATCCGCAGCGTTAAGACGCCGCGTCTTCATGGCGTGGCGTCTTCCACTATCTTCATGCTCATGGGATCGAACGGCACCGACGAGTGCTCGTGGACGATCTTCCATTGCCCGCCGATACGCTGGTAAGCCACCGACATGCGCATCCAGCCCATTTGCGCCTCGCCTTTTTCATTCTCCCCGCCGCAGCGCACCGGGAAATAGCTCACCGCCAG
>JBFJUC010000223.1:0-4557 GCA_041624875.1 Alcanivorax sp. | reverse complement strand
GGGTGTCACGGCCGCTGCGTCTGCGTTTCCGCCTGCCCGCGGGCGAGCGCCGCGCGGTCACCGTGGGGACGCCCCGGCTGACGGTGGAATACCGTTAGAAAAGAACCCAATAAAGGCCGTTATTTGCCGCTTCCAAATCGCGCCGACCGCGAATAATGGAAGCATCAAAATGGCGTCCGGGCTCGTTTCGGGGAAAACCATGTATACGGCACAGGGTAAAATCAATCACGACGCACTGTTGGAAGAGCATCTTCCGGCGGTCCGCCGACAGGCGCTGGCGCTGCAGGTGAAGCTGCCCTCCGGTATCGACCTGGACGACTTGATCCAGGCCGGCACCGTGGGCCTGCTGGACGCGCTGCAGCGCTTCGACGCCAACGCCGGCGCCAGCTTTTCCACCTTCGCCAGCCAGCGTATTCGTGGCGCCATGATTGACGAGCTGCGCACCCGCGACTGGCTGCCGCGCAGCGTGCGCCGCAACGCCCGCGCCGTGGATCAGTGCGTGCACCGGCTGGAGCAAAAGCTGGGGCGGCCCGCCGAAGAGCGTGAAATCGCCAACGAAATGGGCATGGACCTGGAGCAGTACCGTCAGCTGCTCACCGACACCAACAACGGCCTGTTGTTGCCCTATGAAGAAATGGTGGAGGAGCGTGGCGAACCGGAAGCCGGCAGCGGCTCGCCGCCGTCGCCGTTCGCCGCCCTGGTGGCCGGCGAACAACGGGAGCAGCTCACCGCCGCCATCGAAACCCTGCCCGAGCGCGAGAAGCTGTTGCTCGCGCTCTATTACCAGGAAGAGCTCAACCTCAAGGAAATCGGCGCCGTGCTCGGCGTCACCGAATCCCGCGTCTGCCAGTTGCACAGCCAGGCGGTGAGTCGGCTGCGCGCGCGCTTGGCGCCGGACGCCTAGGCCCGCGCCTACACGAATCCTTCGGTCAGGAGTACAATGCGCGCCGACGCAGACCGAGGATTCTATGAGCCCCACCGACGAAATCCAGAAACGGCGCACCTTCGCCATCATCTCCCACCCGGACGCCGGTAAAACCACCATCACCGAAAAGGTGTTGTTGTACGGGCACCTGATCCGTACCGCGGGCACCGTCAAGGGCAAGAAGTCCGGCGTGCACGCCACCTCGGACTGGATGGAGATGGAAAAGGAACGGGGCATCTCGGTGACCACCTCGGTGATGCAGTTCCCTTACCGGGACGCCATGGTCAACCTGCTGGACACCCCTGGCCACGCCGACTTTTCCGAGGACACCTACCGCACCCTGACGGCGGTGGATTCCGCGTTAATGGTGATCGACGCCGCCAAGGGCGTGGAGGAGCGCACCGTGAAACTGATGGAGGTGTGCCGGCTGCGCGACACGCCGATCCTGACGTTCATCAACAAGCTGGACCGGGAAGTGCGCGACCCCATCGAGGTGCTCGACGAAATCGAGGACGTGCTCAAGATCGAGTGCGCCCCGGTGACCTGGCCGATCGGCATGGGCAAGAACTTCAAGGGCGTCTACAACCTGCTCACCGATACCGCCGTCCTTTATAAGAGCGGCCAGGGCCACACCATCCAGGAACGCCGTGAGGTGAAGGGCCTGGATAACCCGGACCTGGACCAGGCGGTGGGGGCGGATTACGCCCAGGAATTGCGCGACACCCTGGAGCTGGTGCAGGGCGCCAGCCATGAGTTCGACCTGCAGCGTTTCCTGGACGGCAAACTGTCGCCGGTGTTCTTCGGCACCGCCCTGGGCAACTTCGGCGTCGACCACATGCTCGACGGCCTGGTGGAGTGGGCACCGCCGCCGCTGCCCCGTGACGGCGGCGAGCGGCAGGTCGCCGCCACCGAAGACAAAATGACCGGTTTCGTGTTCAAGATTCAGGCCAATATGGACCCGCGCCACCGCGACCGCATTGCCTTCCTGCGCATCTGCTCCGGCAAGTACAAAAAGGGCATCAAACTCAAGCAGTGCCGCACCGGCAAGGACCTGCGCATTGCCGACGCCCTGACGTTCCTGGCCGGTGAGCGGGACAACGTGGAAGAGGCCTACGCCGGGGACATCATCGGCCTGCACAACCACGGCACCATCCAGATCGGCGACACCTTCACCGAGGGTGAGGACTTGCGCTTCACCGGCATTCCTCACTTCGCGCCGGAGCTGTTCCAGCGCGTGGTGCTCAACGACCCGCTCAAGAGCAAGCAGCTCCATAAGGGGCTCAAGCAGCTGGCGGAAGAGGGCGCCACCCAGGTGTTCTTCCCGCTGCGCAACAACGACGTGATCCTGGGCGCGGTGGGCACGTTGCAGTTCGACGTGGTGGCCGCCCGGCTCAAGGGCGAATACGGCGTTGATTGCCGCTACGAGCCGATCAGCGTGAGCACCGCCCGCTGGGTGGAGGCGGGCAGCGAGCGGGAGCTGGAGGCGTTCGAGCGCAAGGCCTACGACAATCTGGCCCGCGACGGCGCCGATCATCTGACCTACCTGGCCCCGACCCGGGTCAACCTGCAGCTCGCCCAGGAGCGCCACCCGGACATCCTCTTCCGCGAGACCCGCGAGATCTAACCGGCGCTCACAAGGCCCGCTCCCACAGGCGGGTCTTCTGTGCTAGACTCCGCGCCCTCCGTTTCGACCGGCCCCGATTCATGCGTTTGATCTGCAGTCCGCCCTAGCGCCCCACTTCTTGTCTCTGTGGGAGCGGGCCCAGCCCGCGAAAGGCAAGCGATGCTTGCCGGCAGGATCCCAGAAACCTTCTGGCGGTCCATCCCCCGTCTTGATTCTCAAGCTGATTCTTTTGTTTACCGCCGTGGCATGACCGCGGTTGTCCGTCTGTCGTTCAGGTTAAGGGACCCTATGTTGCCCGATATTAAGCAAAACTGGTTTTCCAATGTACGCGGCGATGTGCTCGCCGGGATCGTGGTCGCTCTGGCCCTGATTCCGGAAGCGATCGCGTTCTCGATCATCGCCGAAGTGGACCCCAAGGTGGGGCTTTACGCCTCCTTCTGTATTGCCGTGGTGACCGCGTTCACCGGCGGCCGCCCGGGGATGATTTCCGCCGCCACCGGCGCCATGGCGCTGTTGATGGTGACCCTGGTACGGGAGCACGGCCTGCAGTATCTGCTGGCGGCCACGGTGCTCACCGGGGTGCTGCAGATCGTGTTCGGGGTGTTCAAGCTGGCCACGGTGATGCGGTTCGTGTCCCGTTCGGTGGTCACCGGCTTCGTCAATGCGCTGGCGATTCTGATCTTCATGGCGCAGATTCCCGAGCTGCTGGGTGTCACCTGGCATGTCTATGCGATGACGGCGGCCGGGTTGGGCATCATCTATCTGTTCCCGCTGCTGACCAAGGCGGTGCCGTCGCCGCTGGTGTGCATCGTGGTCCTCACCGGCGTGGCGCTCTACTTCGGTGTGGAGATGCCCACCGTGGGCGATAAGGGCGATCTGCCGGACAGCCTGCCGGTGTTCCTGCTGCCGGATATCCCTCTTTCACTGGAAACGCTCCAGATCATCTTTCCGGTGTCGCTGACCATGGCGGTGGTGGGCCTGCTGGAATCGATGATGACCGCCACCATTGTCGATGACCTCACCGATACCGAAAGCGACAAGCACCGCGAATGCCGGGGCCAGGGCGTGGCCAATGTCGCGTCCGGTTTCCTCGGTGGCATGGCCGGCTGCGCGATGATCGGTCAGTCGGTGATCAACATTAAGTCCGGCGGCCGTACCCGTTTGTCGACGCTGGTCGCCGGTGCCTTTTTGCTGGTGTTGGTGGTGTTCCTGGGCGACTGGGTGTCGCGGATTCCCATGGCCGCCCTGGTGGCGGTGATGATCATGGTGTCCATCGGCACCTTTAGTTGGGAATCGATCCGCAACCTGGGCACTCACCCGGCCAGCAGCAGCGTGGTGATGCTGGCCACCGTGGTGGCGACCGTATTCACCCACAACCTGGCCATCGGCGTTGGTATCGGCGTGTTGCTCAGTGCGCTGTTCTACGCTAACAAGGTGGGCCGGGTGTTCTACGTCACCAGCGAGTCCGAAGAGAGCAGTTACCGCCGCGACTATAAGGTGGTGGGCCAGGTGTTCTTCACCTCCGCCGACCAGTTTCTGGCGTCGTTCGACTATAAGGAAGGCGTGGACAAGGTGACCATCGACGTGCACCGGGCCCGTTTCTGGGACATTACCGCCATCGGCGCGCTCGACAAGGCGGTGATCCGGTTCCGCCGTGAAGGCACCGAGGTGGAGGTGATCGGCCTGGATGAGGCCAGCGCCACCCTGGTGGACAAGTACGCCGTGCACGACAAGCCCGACGCCGTGGAAAAACTGATGGGCGGTCACTGAAGCCCCGCATAAGAGGAACAAGACTATGAGCCATGTGATTGCCTGTATCGACGGCTCCGCCGCCGCGGACTCGATTTGCGACCACGCCGCCTGGGCCGCCGGCCGCCTCAACGCGCCGCTGATGCTGCTGCACGTTCTGGACGAGGCCCGATACCCTGGAACAAAAAGCCCCAGCGAGACCAACCTCAGCGGTAACCTGGGCCTGGGTGCCCGGGAGACCCTGCTGACCGAACTGGCG
>JBFJUC010000222.1:0-4570 GCA_041624875.1 Alcanivorax sp. | reverse complement strand
TTCCGGGACCGCTCAAGCCATCCCTGGCCGCTGTTAGTTTGGCCGTCCCTGGCCAAACAGCTCCCTCCAGGCACCACCATTGCCCCGCTCACTTTGCAGCGGCACCGCCACGGGACATAACACCGCCTGGACCTTTTTACGAAGCGGGCTGTCTGGAGGGAAAAGCCTCTGGGATACTGCGGGGCAACCTTTGCCGGGTGGCTGGCGCCACCCTTTCGTGGGCGGGGCCCGCTCCTACAAATTTATATCTAGCGGAGTGCGTCGGCGATCTGCTGGGCGGCGGCCTGCCAGGCGGCGTCGAGGCGGGTGACCAGCTCCGGGTAGCCGTCTTTGGTGAGGGGGCGGGTGATTTCGAAGTGTCCGCTTCGCTCCAGACTTTCCTTTTGCTCCGACGGCTCGGCCCGGTAGTGCCACTGGCCGCTGACGCGGGCGTTGCCGTCGGTGGTGCCCTGGAAGCGGGTCACGCTGACGCTGAGCCGGCCCTCGGCGGGGGCGCCGGCGGCCGCCAGGTGGTGGCGCAGGGCGCGGCGCAACTGGCTGGGCAGGGGTTCCGCCCAGAGGTGCTGGCGAGCGGCGTGTACCGAGGTCGGGGCGGTTTCCACCACCACGCCGGCCTGGTCCAGGTAGCCGGCCACCTCCACGCCTACCCTTGGCAGCCGGTCGTTGGCGGCGGGCTCGCCGGCGGCGGGCAGCAGGTAGCTGTGTTCGCTGGCCGGGCCGCCGCTGGCGCAGGCGCCGAGCAGGGTGCTCAGGGCCAGCAGCAGCGCGGCGAGGGGGAGCGGTAAACGGTGGGTCATGGCTGGGCCTTGGGTACGGGATCCGCCGGCGGATCGTGTTGGAAGATCAGAGCATTGGGTTGCTGGCGCAGGGTGCGCAGCACCGGCTCCACGTCGCGCAGTACCCTTTCCAGGCGCTGCAGGGTATCGCCGATCTGGCGGCCGTCGCCGTCCGCGGACAGGCCGTCCAGGGTGTCTTCCAGCGTCGACAGCGTGTCGTTGAGTCGACCGGGCAGGCGCTGCATGTCCGAGCCGCCGAGCAGCTTTTCCAGCCGGTCGGCGGTGGCGGCGATTTCCTGCAAGGCCCCTTCCGAGGCGGCCAGGTTGCGGTCCAGGCCTTCGGCGATGTCCTGCAACGGCAGGGCGTTGAGGGTATCGAGAAGCTGGGCGATCTGCCCTTCGATTTGCGCCAGCCCACCGGACACGGTGGGGAACACCGGCACGTTTTCGAAGCGTTCGGTCCGGTAGTCCGGGGCGTCCCCGTGCACTTGCACGTCCACGAACAGGGCGCCGGTGAGCAGGTTGCCGGATTTCAGACTGGCGCGTAGGCCGCCCTGGAACATGCGCTCCATGCGGCGGCGCCAGTCGTCCAGCAGCACGTCGCCGTCGCCGGCGACGCGTTGCGGCTCAATGCGGATCAGCACCGGAATCGCAAAGCGGTTGAGGGAATCCGGTTGTTCCGCGGTAAACCGCCAGGGCACCTGCTCCACGGTGCCCACGCGGACGCCCCGGTACTCCACCGGTGCGCCCCGGCGCAGGCCGCGCACGGTGTCCTCCACCAGCAGCACGTATTCCAGGTACTGGTCGAACAGGCCACGCCGGGCCGCTTCCTGGTCCGGGTAGAGGGTGTACTCGCGGCCGTCTTCCACCGGGGTACCGGCGGGCATGGTGTCGTCGGGCACGCCGAAGGACACGCCGCCGCCGAGCAGGGTTTCCAGGGATTGCAGGTTGACCTGGAACCCCTGGGTGTCGAGCTGAAAGCCGACCCCGGAGACGCTCCAGAAACGGGTGGTGTCGGTGACCAGCACGTCGTAGGGCTGCTCCACGAAGATGCGGTGGCGAATGCGTTTTTCATCGGCCAGGAATTCGGTTTCCACCACCCGGCCCACGGTCAGGCTGCGGAAGGTGATCGGGTCGCCGGTGGTGACGCTGTTGCCGGGCTCGCTGAACAGGGTCAGGTAGAGTCCTTCGGCACCGGCCTCGGTGACCGGTGGCTGGTCTTCCACCGTGAAGCGGCGT
The DNA here is from genome assembly GCA_041624875.1 of Alcanivorax sp. Classification (GTDB taxonomy): domain Bacteria; phylum Pseudomonadota; class Gammaproteobacteria; order Pseudomonadales; family Alcanivoracaceae; genus Alloalcanivorax. The sequence goes on along the minus strand of JBFJUC010000222.1, from coordinate 2,555 downwards.
TTTTTCTCGTCGCTGTCGCCGGGCAGCAGCTCGATGTAGGCCCCGGACAACACCGTGCCCAGCCCGCTGATGCCCTCGCGACCGATGCGCGGCTTGACCACCCAGAAGCGGGTGTCCTGGTTAAGCATGCGGTCGCTGCCGTCCTGCATGCGGGCGGTGATCAGGGTGTGTTGCAGGTCTTCGGACAGGGACACGGATTCCACCGTGCCGACCTGCACGCTGCGGGTTTTGATCGCGGTCTTCCCCGCTTCGATGCCTTCGGCGTCATCCATCTTCAGGGTGATGGTGGGGCCCTGGCCGGACAGGTGATCGAACGCCAGCCACAGGCCGATCAGCAGGGCGGCCAGCGGAATCAGCCACACCGGTGACAGGCGAGGCAGGCTTTCGGCGATGGCGCGGGAGGGCTTGGAGGTCATTGGTCTGCCATTGTCGGGGTTGCGGGTCGCGCCGCATCGGACGGCGCCTCACTGGTCGACTGGCGGTCCCACAGCAGCCTGGGGTCGAAGCTGAACGCGGCCAGCATGGTCAGCACCACCACGGCGGCGAAGGCGACTCCGCCGGGGCCCGGAGTGACCGACAGCAGATTACCGAGCCGCACCAGGGCCACCACAATAGCGACCACGAACACATCGATCATCGACCAGCGTCCCACCCATTCGGTGATTCTATACAGGCGCATTTGCGCTTGCATATCCAGCGGTGCCTCTCGGCGCACCGCCAGACACAGCCAGGCGAGCGCCATGATCTTGCCAAAGGGTACCAGAACGCTGGCGGAGAAAATGATCAAGGCGATCGGCCAGTCGCCGTGGGAAAGGAATTGCAGGACACCGGAAATGATCGTCGACGGCTGGGTGTTGCCGAGGCTGGTGGTGGCCATGATCGGATACAGGTGCGCCGGAAAGCAGAACAGGGTGGCGGCGATGAGCAGTGCCCAGGTGCGTTGCAGGCTGGCCGGTTGGCGCGGGTGCAGGGTGCCGCCGCAGCGCCGGCAATGGCGGTGGTGGTCGAGGCGTTGCAGTTGGCCGCATTGCTCGCAACCGATCAGCCCCTGTTCGCCGGCGGTGAGGCCGGGCCGGGTGCCCGCCGGCGCTTGCGGCGGGCCGGTGAGCCGCACCCACAGTGCCAGCGGGTGCAGGCGCTGCACCGTCACCAGCAACGCCAGCGCGAAGCCGGAGAACGCCCAGAAGCCCGGCTTCAGGGTAACCTGGGCCAGGCCGGCGATCTTGATCAGGCTGACCAGGGCGGCGATGGCGAACACATCGGCCATCATCCAGGGGCGCCAGCGGGGCAGTGCGCGCACCAGCGTCGCGGTGCCGGCCAGCGGGGCGGACCGGGCCAGGCTGGCGTGCACCCACAGCAGCGCGATCAGAAAGCAGGCCGGGATCACCACGATGGTGGCGAACACCACCACCGCCAGGGCCGGGTGATGAAACGCTGCCAACTGGGTGGCGGCGTCCAGCAGCCCCAGCTGGTCGCTGACGCCGTTTTTCTCGAAGCGGATGTAGGGGAAGGCCAGAGCGACGCCCAACAGGATCAGGGCACAGGCGGCCAGGGCCGGGCTGGTTTGGTCGTTGACGGTGTGCCGCGCCAGCGGATGGCGGCAGCGCGGGCAGCGCAGCCATTCGCCGGGGGCCGGCGGCGCCACCGACAGAATCAGGTCGCACTGCGGGCAGGGCACCAGGGTGTCGGAGGACTGTCGGCGGGGCTCTTCCATGGGGTAACCGTCGAGGAACGATGGCTCATTGTGCCGACCGGGGGTGATCAGCCGCAAGCAGTCCTAACGCGGGGCGTAGTCGAACACGTCGGAATGGATGTTCTTCGCCGGTACGCCTTCCGCCACCAGGTCGTCGAACACCGACCAGGCCATGGCCGGGGAGCCGCCCACATAGAACAGCGGCGCCAGCGGCTCGGCCAGGGCTTCCAGGGCGGCTTCGTGGACCAGCCCCTGGGCGTGGCCGGGGCGGCTCATGTCCGACAGCGCGGTGACCGCGTGGAAATCCGCCAGCTGGCGGCGCCATTGCGCCGGCAGGTCCGGCAGGTAGAGGTCTTCCTCCACGCGGGCGCCCCAGAACAGGCGCACCGGGTGGGGGTATTCCAACTCGATCAGCCGCTCAATCATCGCCTTCACCGGCGCGAACCCGGTGGAGCCGCAGATAAACCACAGCGGCCGGTCCAGGGCCCGGTCGATGAAACGGCGGCCGCCGGGCAGGCTCACGGTCACCGTGGCCTGCTCGTTGAGGTCCGCCATGATGGCGTGGGCGGCGCTGTTGTCGTCGCCGTGGCGTACGTGCAGTTCCAGATCCCGGCCACCGGGCCGGTTGGCGATGCCGCCTGGGGCGTTGGCAATAGAAAACGGGTACTCGCCATGGGACAGCGCCAGCGTCAGGTACTGGCCGGCGTGCCAGCGGATTGCTTTACCGGCGGGCAGGCGCAGCCATACGCGGGTCACGTCGTGGTTGAGCGGCTCGCGCTCGATAATCTGGCATTGCACTTGGTGCACGGGCAGCTCGCCCGGTGCGGTCGTCTCTGGCACGTCGATCTCGCAATCGCTGATC
>JBFJUC010000221.1:0-4581 GCA_041624875.1 Alcanivorax sp. | reverse complement strand
GGCGGTTCCGCTGCAAAGTGAGCGGGGCAATGGTGGTGCCTGGAGGGAGCTGTTTGGCCAGGGAGGGCCAAACTAACAGCGGCCAGGGATGGCTTGAGCGGTCCCGGAAGGCACCACCATTGCACCGCGTCTCCGATACGGGGCACCGGACACCGGAAGAGCCAGCGTCTCTGGGATCCTGCCGGGAGCTTCGCTCCCTTTCGCGGGCGGGGCCCGCTCCCACAAGGGTCTGCTAGTGCAATATAAGTCCGAGAATGGCCATGGCGACCACCAGGGCCAGTAGGGGCACGCGCCCGGACCGCAGGGCCAGGAAGCCCAGCACCACCAGGGCCAGATCGCGGGGCCCGGCCACCGCCGACAGGAACACCGGTTGGTACAGCGCCGCCAGCAGCAACCCGACCACCGCCGCGTTGATGCCGGCCACCGCCCCGGCCATGGCGGGCCGCGCCGCCAGGGCGCGCCAGGCGTCGCCGAACGCCAGCACCAGCAGGAAGCCGGGTAGGAAGATCGCCAGAGTGGCGACGCCAGCGCCCAGCCAGGGCGTGGCCGGCACCAGCAGTGCACCGAGATAGGCGGCCAGCGAGAACATCGGCCCGGGCACCGCCTGGGCGGTGGCGTAACCGGTGAGGAACGGGTCCGGGTCGATGGCGCCGCCGACAAAACCCTCCAGCAATGGCAACACCACATGGCCGCCGCCGAACACCAGCGCGCCGGCGCTGTAGAAGTCGCGGGCCAGCCCGGCCATTGTGCCGCCGTCGATCAGCCACAACAGAATCCAGGCGGCGGCGAACAGGCCGAACGGCAGCCCGTCGACCCGGCCACCATCGGCGTCCGCCTCGGTCGTCGACGCCAACGGCTTCAGCCGGCGCCGGCCCATCAGTGCCGCCACCACCAAGGCCAGCAGTTGCACGCCAATCCCGGGGAACAGCCACAGGGCCAGCGCCGTGGCCAGCGCCAGCCCGCGGGTAAAGCGGTCACGGCAGAACTTGCCGCCCAGGGTGAGCACGGCATCGGCTACCACCACCACCGCCAGCCATTTCAGCCCGGTGACCAGACCGTCCAGCCAGGTCTCCGGCAGCCGGGTAGCGTACAACGCCACCATCACCATGATCAGGAAGGACGGCAGCGTGAACCCCAGGAACGCCGCCACGCCGCCGGCCAGCCCGCTCCGGTGACGACCGATGGCGAAGCCAAGCTGGCTGGACGCCGGCCCCGGCAGGAACTGGGTGAGGGCCAGCAGGCGGGCAAAGACGGCCTCGTCGAGCCAGCCCAGCCGCACCACGAAGCGGCGGTGGAAATAGCCCACATGGGCGGCGGGGCCGCCGAAGCTGACGCAGCCCAACCACAGGAATTCCCAGAACACTTTCCCGAATTGCATGGCGATACTCTTAAACCCACGAACGCCCGATCTTAAAACAAAGGGCGACAATGACGGAAAACGGTGTCAGCCGGATGTCAGTGTCGGCGGCGGGCGGGTATACTCGCCGCCATGCAACGCGACGCCCTCTCTGTTTTACAGCACGTCTTCGGTTATCACGACTTTCGTGGCGAACAACGCGCCATCATCGACAACCTGATCGACGGCGACGACGCCCTGGTACTGATGCCCACCGGTGGTGGTAAATCCCTGTGCTACCAGATCCCGTCGCTGGTGCGCGACGGCGTGGGCGTGGTGGTGAGCCCGCTGATCGCCCTGATGCAGGATCAGGTCAGCGCGCTCAATGCGTTGGGGGTGCGCGCCGCCTTCCTGAATTCCACGCTCAGCGCCGAGCAGAGCCAGGCCCTGCAGCAGCAGGTCCGCAACGGCGAGCTGGACCTGCTCTATGTGGCGCCGGAACGGCTGATCCAGCCGCGCACCCTGGAGCTGCTGCATCAGTCGCCGCTGGCGCTGTTCGCCATCGACGAGGCCCACTGCGTATCGCAATGGGGCCACGATTTCCGCAGCGACTATCTGCAGCTTTCCCTGCTGCACCGGGAATTCCCCAAGGTGCCGCGCATCGCGCTGACCGCCACCGCGGACCCGCGCACCCGCACGGAAATCGCCGAACGCCTGGACCTCACCGGCGCGCAACACTATGTGTCCAGTTTCGACCGGCCCAATATCCAGTACCGCATCGAGCGCAAAGACGGCGCCCGCAAACAGCTGCTGCGTTTGCTGCGCGCCGAGCACGCCGGCGAGGCCGGCATTGTCTACTGCCTGTCCCGCAACAAGGTGGACCAGACCGCCCAGTGGCTCACCGACCAGGGCATCCCCGCCCTGCCCTACCACGCCGGCCTGAGCGGCGCCGTGCGCGCCGACCACCAGCAGCGCTTCCTGCGCGAAGACGGTCTGGTGATGGTGGCCACGGTGGCGTTCGGCATGGGCATCGACAAACCGGACGTGCGCTTCGTCGCCCACCTGGATCTGCCCAAAAGCATCGAAGCCTACTACCAGGAAACCGGCCGCGCCGGCCGCGACGGCGAGCCCGCCACCGCCTGGATGGCTTACGGCCTGGAAGACGCCATCCGCCACAAGCAGATGCTGGCGCAGTCGGAAGGCAACGAGCAGTTCAAACGCCACGAACACCAGCGCCTGGAAGCGATGCTGGGGCTCTGCGAAGTCACCCACTGCCGCCGGCAGGCGCTGCTGCACTACTTCGGCGAAAACCTGGCGCAGCCCTGCGGCAACTGCGACACCTGCCTGAATCCGCCGCAGACCTTCGATGCCACCGAGGCGTCGCAGAAGGCGCTCAGTTGCGTGTTCCGTACCGGCCAGCGCTTCGGCGTCAATCATCTGGTGGACGTGCTCACCGGCAACCGCAGCGACAAAGTCGCCGCCGCCGGCCACGACCACGTATCCACCTGGAACATCGGCGGCGAGTTCGCCGCCAACCAATGGCGCGCCATCTACCGGCAACTGGTGGCGCGCGGCCTGCTCGCCGTGGACGCGGACGGCTACGGCGCCCTCAAGCTGACCGAGACCTGCCGCCCCTACCTGCGCGGTGAGGTGCCGCTGCACCTGCGCAAGGACGCGGCCAAGGCCGCCGAGCGCACCCGCCGCAGTAAGCCCCAGGTGGCGGAAGCCGACCGCCAGCTGTGGGAGGCGCTGCGCGCCCGCCGCAAGCAGTTGGCGGAAGAGGAAGGCGTGCCGCCCTATGTGATTTTCCACGACGCCACGCTGATGGACATGCTCGCCTTGCGCCCCCGCGACCGCGACGAGATGGCCGCCGTCAGCGGCGTCGGCGACCGCAAACTTGAAGCCTACGGCGACGCCTTCCTCACCGTCCTCGACGAGCATACCGACGCCGCCTCCTGACCCGCTGTGGGAGCGGGGCTGTGCGAGCCGGGCTGTGGGAGCGGGCCCGCATGGTTCGGTTCCACAAGCCGCCGCCACCCCGCTGGAAGAAAGCGTCATTGCGCCACCGGAAGTCCAGACTTACGGTGAATGCCTCCCTATTCGACGCGAGCGGCACCATGGAATATCTGCGCACCCCGGACACCTGCTTCGAGAACCTGCCCGGCTACCCCTGGGCACCCCACTACGCCCAAGTCGACGACGGCGAAGGCCATGAGATGCGCATGCACTATCTGGACGAGGGCGAGCGGCAGGCGCCGGTGGTGTTGATGCTCCACGGCGAGCCGTCCTGGAGCTACCTGTACCGGCACATGATCGAGCCGGTGGTGGCCGCCGGCTACCGGGTGATCGCACCGGACCTGATCGGTTTCGGTCGTTCCGATAAGCCGGTCAACCGCGAGGACTACACCTACAATCGCCACGTCGGCTGGGTGCGCAGCCTGCTGCTGGACCATCTGGATCTGCGCGGCATCACTCTGATCTGCCAGGACTGGGGCGGGTTGATCGGGCTGCGCCTGGTGGGCAACCACCCCGAACGCTTCGCCCGGGTGATCGCCGCCAACACCTTCCTGCCGGACGGTGAGCACGACCCCGGCGAGGCGTTCCGGAAGTGGCGGGACTTTTCCCAGACGGTGCCGGCGTTTCCGGTGAGCATGATCATCCAGGGCGCCACCACCACGGAACTGCCGGCGGCGGTGCTGGCCGCCTACGACGCGCCTTTCCCGGAAGAACGCCACAAGGCCGGTGCCCGCCAGTTCCCGGCATTGGTGCCGGATCGTCCAGACGCGCCCGGCGCGGCGGAGAACCGCGAAGCCTGGCAATCATTGATGGCGTTCGATAAGCCCTTCATCACCGCCTTCAGCGACAAGGACCCGATCACCGCCGGCGCCGACGCGGTGCTGCGCAAGCTGATCCCAGGCTGTCAGGGCCAACCCCACACCACCATCGAAAACGGCGGACACTTTCTTCAGGAAGACCAGGGCGGCGCACTGGCCCGGGTACTCACCGACCTCGCCCGCGACGCTTGATCGGCGGCAAACGGCAGCCGGGGCTTAGAGCAGTTTATTCAGAACCGCACGCAGCTCCGAGGCCAGTTCACCCTGCGTTTGAACGGTCTCGGTGATCTGCTTTTGCATCAGATAACGAAAAGCACCGTCAATCACCGCGTAATCCAGTTCACTGATCTGATCGGACGGCTTGCCGGCAAGCGTGCCGGCCAGGCGCGTCACGGCGATGAGCATCGCCTC
>JBFJUC010000220.1:0-4626 GCA_041624875.1 Alcanivorax sp. | reverse complement strand
GGTAGTGTGCTGAATGGATTGAGATGAACGGCGGGTATTCATGAGTGGCGGAGATCAAGAGATGGCCAAGAACAAGGAGCGCTCGCCGCGCTACAACCGTATTCTGCTGAAATTGAGCGGTGAAGCGCTGGCGGGCGAAGAAGGGTTTGGAATCGACCCGCGGGTGCTGGACACCCTGTCATTGGAAATCGGCCAGTTGGTGGGCATCGGCGTTCAAGTGGGGCTGGTGGTGGGTGGTGGCAACCTGTTCCGCGGCGCCGCGCTGCAGACCGCCGGCCTGGACCGGGTGGCCGGTGACCATATGGGCATGCTGGCCACGGTGATGAACGGGCTGGCCCTGCGTGACGCGCTGGAGCGGTCCAATATCCGCACCCGGCTGATGTCGGCCATTCCCATGAGCGGCATCGTGGAGCATTATGACCACCGCAACGCCAACCGGCATTTGAAGAACGGCGAAGTGGTGATTTTCTGCGCAGGCACCGGCAATCCGTTTTTCACCACGGACTCCGCGGCCTGCCTGCGTGGTATCGAGATCAGTGCCGACGTGGTGCTCAAGGCCACCAAGGTGGATGGCGTCTACAACGACGACCCGGTGACGAATCCCCAGGCGGAGAAGTACGATCAGCTCACCTACGACGAGGTGATCGACCGCAAGCTTGGGGTGATGGACCTGACCGCCATCTGTCTGTGCCGTGACCACGGCATGCCGTTGCGGGTATTTAATATGAACAAGCAGGGTGCGCTGCTCGGTCTGATGCTGGGCGGCAACGAAGGCACCCTGGTTGTGGCTGACAAAGAAGGCGAGGAATAACGGTGATCGAGGATATCAAGAAAGACGCCCAGTCGCGCATGAAGAAGAGTCTGGAATCGCTGGACGTGGCGCTCAAGCGGGTGCGCACCGGGCGGGCGCACCCCAGCCTGCTGGACGGTGTGACGGTGGCCTATTACGGTTCGCCCACGCCGCTCAGCCAGTTGGCCAACATTTCCGTGGAAGAGGGCCGCACCCTGGTGGTGTCGCCGTTCGACCGCTCCCTGGTTCCGGACGTGGAAAAAGCGATCATGACGTCCGATCTGGGCCTGAACCCCTCCACTGCGGGCACCGTTATCCGGTTGCCGCTGCCGCCGCTCACCGAGGAAACCCGCAAGGATCTGGTGAAGGTGGTGCGCGCCGAAGTCGAGCACGCCCGGGTAGCGATCCGCAATATCCGCCGTGACGCCAACGGCGACCTGAAAGATCTGCTCAAGGAGAAGGAAATCTCCGAGGACGAAGCCCGTCATGGCGAAGAGCAGATTCAGCAGCTTACCGATAAGAGCGTGGCTGACGCCGACGCCATGCTGAAAACCAAGGAAGAGGAGTTGATGACGGTATAAGCCGCGGGGCGCCAGAGGGTGCCCCTGGACCGTCATCGAAACACACTGTACGGGTGAATTCGGGGTGCGGATCGACCGCAGCCCGATGTTTTTTTATGGAAGACAGCAAAGCCGACTCCTCCGCTCCCGATATCGACTCCCATCAGGGCGCCGTACCCCGTCATGTGGCCATCATCATGGATGGCAACAACCGCTGGGCGCGTCGCCGTGATCTGCCCGGCGTGGAAGGCCACCGGGCCGGCGAGCGCGCGGTGCAGACGGTGATCCGCCGGGCCGGCCAGCGGGGCGTGGACGTGGTGACCCTGTTTGCCTTCAGCTCCGAGAACTGGCGCCGCCCCCCAGAGGAAGTGAATCATCTGATGGGGTTGTTCGTCCGCGCGCTGGGCGAGCGGGTGGACGAGCTCCAGGAAAACGGCGTGCGGCTGAGGTTTATCGGCGAGCGCGCCGCTTTCAACGAGGATCTGCGCCAGGGCATGGCCGACGCCGAGCAGCGCACCGCCGGCAACCAGCGGATGACCGTGGTGGTGGCGGTGAACTACGGCGGCCAGTGGGATCTGGCCCAGGCCGCCGCCGAGTTGGCGCGCCAGGTGCGTGACGGCGAGCTGCCCCTGGAGAGCGTCGACGCTCAGGCTCTGGGGGCCGGGGTCAGCATGGCCGACCTGCCGGCGCCGGATCTGTTGATTCGCACCGGCGGCGAGCAGCGGCTGAGCAACTTCCTGCTGTGGCAAAGCGCGTACAGTGAATTCTATTTTACCCCGGTGTTGTGGCCGGATTTCGACGCCGACGCTTTTGATGCCGCCTTGGCGGATTACGCCGGCCGCCAGCGTCGCTTTGGCCGTTCCGGGGAAGAGGTGGAGCGCCTCAAGGGAGAACAATAATGCTTAAATTGCGGGTGATCACCGCTCTGGCGCTGTTGCCGGTCGTGCTCGGCGCGGTGTTCGGCCTGGAGCGGGGCCCCTTCGCCTTGGTGGCGGGCGCGTTTTTTCTGATCGGCGGCTGGGAATGGTCGGCGATGATGGCGCGCTTCTCAACCGCGGCACGCTTGCTGTGGTGCCTGTCCCTGGCCCTGCTGATGCTGGCCGCCGAAGCCTTCCGCCCGGCCTGGGTGCTGAACACGCTGCCCCTGTGGTGGCTGCTGGCGCTGGTGGCGGTGCTCGGTTACCCGCGCACCGCTACCCATTGGTTCCGTCCGGCGGTGCTGGTGCCGGTGGGTTGGTTGTTGCTGGTGCCGGCCTGGATGGCGGTGGTGGAGCTGCAGGATAACGGCGCGCTGGGCCTGGCAGGGCCCTGGGCGCTGCTGTTCGTGCTGGTCTGGGTGTGGGCGGCGGACACCGGCGCCTATTTCGCCGGGCGCGCCTTTGGCCGCCGCAAGCTGGCGCCGGCGGTGAGCCCGGGCAAGACCGTGGAAGGCCTGATTGGCGGCGTGGTGCTGGCACTGGTGGTGGTGGCCGCGGTGTTTTACACCGGTTGGCTGGACGCCTCTCTGCCGGAACTGATGGTGGTGGCGTTGCTGACGGTGCTGGCGTCGGTGCTCGGCGACCTGTTCGAGAGCATGGCCAAGCGTCAGCGCGGCATTAAGGACAGCGGCACCGTGCTGCCGGGCCACGGTGGCATGCTGGACCGCATCGACAGTGTCACCGCCGCCTTGCCGGTGGCCCTGGCAGGGCTCAACTGGTTCGCGCTCCCTGGAGGTACATTTTGATCACCGACCGGAGCCTGGAAACGGTCACCATCCTCGGCGCCACCGGCAGCATCGGCCGGCAGACGCTGGATGTGCTGGCGAGAAACCCGGAGCGTTACCGGGTGCTGGGCCTCACCGCTGGCCATCGTTGGCGCGAACTGGCCGAGCATTGCCTGACCTGGCGGCCCCGGTTCGCCGCCTTGGCCGACGAGCAGGCCGCCGAGGCGCTTCGGAACCATCTTCACGAGGCCGGGTCTCACACCCAGGTCCTGGCCGGCCATGCCGGCGTGGCCGAGGTGGCCGCCCTGCAGGAGGCGGATACCGTGGTCGCCGCCATTGTCGGCGCGGCGGGTGTGCGGCCGACACTGGCGGCGGTGGAAGCGGGTAAGAAGATCCTGCTCGCCAATAAAGAGACCCTGGTGGTCACCGGTGCCCTGTTCATGGACGCGGTCAAGCGTCACGGCGCCACGCTGCTGCCGGTGGATTCGGAGCACAACGCCATTTTCCAGTGTCTGCCGGCGGAAGGCGTCGGCCCGGGCGTGCGGCGTCTGCTGCTGACCGCGTCCGGTGGGCCGTTTCGCGGCTGGACCCGGGAGCAGCTCACCACGGTGACGCCGGAACAGGCGGTGTGCCATCCCAACTGGGACATGGGGCCGAAAATCTCGGTGGATTCCGCCACCCTGATGAACAAGGGGCTGGAGTATATTGAGGCGTGCTGGCTGTTCGACGTGGCGCCGGAACGCATTGAAGTGGTGATTCACCCGCAGAGCGTGGTGCACTCCATGGTCGAGTACCTGGACGGCTCGGTGCTGGCGCAGATGGGCACGCCGGACATGCGTACCCCCATCGCCTGCGCGTTGTCCTGGCCGGAGCGCATTGAATCCGGCGCCTCGCGCCTTGATTTCGCGACCCTGTCGGGTTTGGATTTCCAGGCGCCGGACAACCAGGCTTTCCCCTGTCTGGCCCTGGCCCGGCAGGCGATGGAGGAGGGCGGTGCCGCCACCGCGGTGCTCAATGCCGCCAACGAAGAGGCGGTGGCCGCGTTTCTGGATCGCCGGCTGGGCTTTAACGCCATCGGCGCCGTGGTGGAAGAAACCCTGCAACGGACGCCGTCCTCGCGGTGTGCTGATGTGGACGCGGTAATGGACGTGGATGCCCGGGCCAGAGTGCTGGCGCGGTCGCTGATTAGGGAGTGGGCATGCTGACGGTGCTGGCCTTTGTAGTCACCATTGTGGTCATAGTGGCCTTCCACGAGTGGGGGCACTTCCTGGCCATGCGTGCGTTCGGCATCCGGGTACTTACCTTCTCCGTGGGCTTCGGTCCGCGCATCGCCCGCTTCACCGATAAGAAAGGCACCGACTGGGTGATCAGCGCGATCCCCCTGGGCGGCTTCGTCAAGCCGCTGGACCGCCGCGATTCGGAAATGCCGCCGGACGCCAACATGGACGAGGAGTTTTCCGGCAAGCCGGCCTGGCAGCGGGTGATCACCTACGCCGCCGGTCCGGTGTTCAACTTTATTCTCGCCTTTATTATTTACTGGCTGCTGATGATGAGCGTCGGCCAGCGCGACGCCC
>JBFJUC010000219.1:0-4630 GCA_041624875.1 Alcanivorax sp. | reverse complement strand
GCAAGCCCCCTCATTCCTGACCGCTTTTGCGGTGCGGCTGTTCTGCCACCACCAGTGGCGGCAAAGCGCTCACCCGCGACAGGCGCTCAACACCCTGCGCCGGCGCAGCGAAGGGCTCGACGAGCCGCTGCTGTCCGGCACCCGACGTTTTATCGAGCACCTGGCCGAGGCCGGGTGAACCCACTGCCATCGAGGTATCCCTATGGAACGCCAGAAAGACCGCCTGTTATGGATCGGCGGACATTATCAGCAAGGCACCGACGGCGAGTTTTTCGACAACCTGAACCCGGCCACCGGCGAGGTGATCTGCCGAGTGGCCGTGGCCGGCGCCAAGGACGTGGACCGGGCGGTGCGGGCCGCCCGTGACGGCCTGGCGCAGTGGCGCGCCATGGACGGCACCGCCCGGGGCCGGGTGCTGATGTGCGCCGCCCAGCTGCTGCGTGACCAGCGCGATGACCTGGCGCGGCTGGAATCCCTGGACGCCGGCAAGCCGATTTCGGAGACGCCGGAAGCGGATGTGGATTCCGCCGCCGACTGTCTGGAGTATTTCGCCGGCCAGGCGTCTTCCTTGCAGGGTGAGTACCAGCAGGTGGACGGCGGCTTTTTCTACACTCGCCCGGAACCTTTGGGCGTGTGCGCGGGCATCGGCGCCTGGAACTACCCGCTGCAGATCGCCGCCTGGAAATCCGCGCCGGCGCTGGCCGCCGGTAACGCGATGATCTTCAAACCCGCCGAACTGACGCCGCTGTCGGCCTTGAGCCTGGCGGAGGTGTTCCAGGAAGCCGGCCTGCCGGACGGTGTGTTCAACGTGGTGCAGGGGTTCGCCGAAACCGGCCAGGCACTGACCGGACACCCGGGCATCGACAAGGTCTCGCTCACCGGCGAGGTGGGCACCGGCAAGGCGGTAATGCGCGCCGCGTCGGATTCCCTGAAGGCCGTGACCCTGGAGCTGGGCGGCAAATCACCGCTGATCGTGTTCGATGACGCCGACCTGGATAACGCCGTGTCCGGCGCACTGCTGGGTAATTTCTACACCCAGGGCCAGGTGTGCACTAACGGCACCCGGGTGTTCGTGCACGAAGCGGTGAAGGACGCCTTCGTGGAAAAATTACTGGCGCGCACGCGCAACATGGTGCTCGGCGACCCGCTTGATCCCGATACCCATGTGGGTCCGCTGATCAGCGCCGGGCACATGGAGCATGTGCTCGGCTACATCGAGAAAGGCAAGCAGGAAGGCGGCCGGGTGCTGATCGGCGGCGAACGGGCCCGGGTGGCCGGGTTCGAAAACGGCAACTTCGTGTCCCCCACGGTGTTCGACGACCTGAACGACGACATGACCCTCGTCCGCGAGGAAATCTTCGGGCCGGTGATGTCGCTGCTCAGCTTCCGCGATGAAGACGAAGTGCTGGCGCGGGCCAATAACACACCTTTCGGGCTGGCCGGCGGCGTGTTCACCCGCGACATCGACCGGGCGCACCGCATGGCGGCGGCGCTGGAAGCCGGCATTGTGTGGATCAACCACTACAACATTACCCCCATCGAGATGCCGTTCGGCGGCTTCAAACAGTCCGGCGTGGGCAAGGAAAACAGCCGCCGGGCGTTCGAGCACTACACGCGTTTGAAGACAGTGTATGTGGCTCAGGGTGATGTGGAGGCGCCTTATTGAGGACTTGTGGGAGCTTGCCTGCAAGCGAAAGGCCGGTAAAGCCGGCCGGCAGGATACCAGAGACTTTGTTGGGGCTGCCGATAGAAGTCTCTCTGGGATCCTGCCGGGTGGCTGACGCCACCCTTTCGCGGGCAAGGCCCGCTCCTACAAGCCCGCTCTAGACAGTTCGTTGCGGCGCGCTAGTGCGTTGGCTGTCCTGCCAGTCGTCGGGGGCGAAGCTGGGCGCGTCGCTGCGCAGCGGGGTGCGGCCGAGGATATGGTCGGCGGCTTTTTCGCCGATCATGATCGTCGGTGCGTTGAGGTTGCCGTTGGTGACGGTGGGCATGATGGACGAGTCCACCACGCGCAGATTGCGCACACCGTGCACCCGACACTCCGGGTCCACCACCGCCATGGCGTCGGTGCCCATGCGGCAGGATCCGGCCGGGTGGTAGGCGGTCTCGGCGGTTTCCGCCAGCCATTGGTCAATCTGCTCATCGGTTTGTACGTCCGGGCCCGGTGACACTTCCTTGCCACGGTATTCGTCCAATGCGGGCTGGGCGAAGATCTCGCGGGTCCAGCGCAGGCCGGCGCGGAACGCTTCCTTGTCTTCTTCTTCGGCGAAGTAATTGAAAACGATTTCCGGGGGCGCTTCCGGGTCGGCGGATTTCAGTTTTACCCAGCCCCGGCTCTTGGGCTTGTTGGCGCCCAGGTGCACCTGAAAACCATGCCCCTTGAAAGCGCTGGAGCCGTCGTAGGCGATGGCGCCGGCCAGGAAATGGAACTGGATGTCCGGGTACTTCATGCCGGCGCGGCTACGGATATAGCCGTTGGATTCGAACTGGTTGGAGGTGCCCAGGCCGCGCTTCAGGAACAGCCAGTTAGCGCCGATCCAGGCTTTCGCCAGGGGCCCCAGCCAGCTGTTCAGGGTGATGTTCCGGGTACATTCCTGCTGCACCCAGACCTCCAGATGATCCTGCAGGTTGCGGCCCACGCCGGGCAGGTCGTGCACCACTTCGATGCCGTGTTCCTTCAGGTGGTCCGCCGGACCTATACCAGAGAGCATCAGCAGCTTCGGTGAGTTGAACGAACTGGCGGACAGAATCACTTCCTTGCGCGCGCGCACCCGCCGGGCCTGGCCGCCCTGACGGTATTCCACACCCACCGCGGTTTTGCCCTCCAGGATCACCCGGGTGGTCAGCGCGTGGGTCTGGATGTCCAGGTTGGGCCGGTGCATGGCCGGTTTGAGGTACGCCATGGCGGTGGAGCAGCGCACGCCGTCGCGCACCGTCATATCCATGCGTCCGAAACCTTCCTGGCGATAACCGTTGTAGTCCTCGGTGTAGCCGTAACCGGCCTGCTCCCCGGCCTTGATAAAGGCACGGTAGAGCGGGTTTTTCATGTTGTTGCCATTGCAGGTGGTCAGGCCACCCTGGTCGCCGCGATAGGCATCGCCGCCGTAGACGCAGTCCTCGCCGCGTTTGAAGTAAGGCAACACGTCCTGGTAGCCCCAGCCGGTGGCGCCCAGCTCTTGCCACTCCTCGAAATCGCCGGCACAGCCACGCACGTACACCAGGCCGTTGATCGAGGACGAGCCGCCCAGCACCTTGCCGCGCGCCTGGTGCAGGCTGCGGCCCTTGAGGCCGGGCTCTTTCTCGGAATGAAAACCCCAGTCATAGCGCTTCATGTTCATGGGAATGGAAAAGGCGGTGGGCATCTTGATAAAGATGGAGTTGTCGCTGCCACCGAATTCCAGCACGCGAACCGAATGCTCACCGCTTTCGCTGAGCCGGTGGGCGAGCGCGGCGCCGGCGGAGCCGGCACCGACGATCACATAATCGAATTCGGCGTCGTAGGCCGCTTCGCTCATGATTCACCCTCCTCGTAGGCGCCGCGTATTTCCGACGCGCCGCCCGGGCTCTTCTCGCGGCGCAAATGCAGGTACTGCAGATGGCTCTCGAAGTGATCGACCACGTCTTCGATCAACTGCTCGCGGGTGTACCCCATGACGTCATAGCCCAGGCCACCTTCACGCAGGTGCACTTCCAGGCGGTAATAGACGCTGCGGCGCTGCTGGGCACGGATGGTGAAGGACGGCATGGCGCACTGGCGCGGCCAGAGCGTGTAGGCGAAGTCTTCTTCGCCACCCAGATCCACCACCAGGCCCAGGTGTTCCTGGTCGCCGTCGCCAACGGAGATGTCCACCTTGTGGTCTTTCTCCGCCAACGCCGCTTTGACGTCCTCGAACGCGGGCCGCGCGGTGCCTTCCAGGAATTTCTGAACCTGCTTCAGGCCCGGGAAGCTGATCGCCCGGCTCAGGCGGTGTGCCCAGTTACTGTGATCACGGGCGGACGCGATGCGCGCCGACAAATGGCCGGCCAGCGCGTCGCGGTTACTGGTGGTTTTCATGCCTTCGACTTTGAGCGCCTTGAACAGCCCGATCATCATCAGGAACAACACGAACGCGAACGGCAGCCCCATGATCACCACCGCGCTTTGCAACGCGTTGAGACCATCGGTCGACAACAACGCCACGGTCACCAGGCCGATCACGGTGGCCCAGGCAACACGCATCCACGCCGGCGCGTCGTTGGAGGGATCGCGGATAAAGCAGGTGAGGTTGGACAACACCAGTGAGCCCGAGTCGCCGGACGTCACGAAGAACACGATCGCCAGCACCGTCACGGTAATGGTGGTGACCGTGACCCAGGGCAGATTCTCCAGGAACAGGTAAATCGCCGAGCCCGGGTTGCCCACCGCCTCGCTGCCGAATTCGGTGGCGCCGTTCATCACCAGATCAATGGCGGAGTTACCCATGATGGACATCCAAGCCATCATGAACGTCAGGGGCAGAATCAGTGTGCCGGTGACAAAGGCGCGGATGGTGCGGCCACGGGAAATACGGGCCAGGAACAAGCCCACGAACGGCCCCCAGGCGATCCACCAGGCCCAGAAGAACACCGTCCAGGCGTTGAGCCAATCCTG
>JBFJUC010000218.1:0-4632 GCA_041624875.1 Alcanivorax sp. | reverse complement strand
GCCATGAAAGGCGCCCGTAGAACCACACCCAAGGCAACGCGCAAAACCGCCGGCAAGGCGGCGCGCCAGGCCAACAGCTCCCTGCGCTGGCGTTTCATGCTGGTGTTCTGGGCGGGCTGTGCCTGTGTTCTGGTGGGGCGTGCGGTGCAGTTGCAGGTGGTGCAGCACGACTTTCTGGCCAACCAGGGTGACATTCGCAACCTGAGAGTGGAGCCGGTGGCCGCCCACCGGGGCGTGATTCAGGACCGCGCCGGCCGGCCGCTGGCGGTGAGCACCCCGGTCACCACGCTATGGGCCAACCCCGGCGAAGCCCTGGAACACCAGGAGCAGTGGGCGCGCCTGGGCAACAATCCGATCATCGACAGCCGAGCCTTCGCCAGCCGGGTCAACAGCCACAAGGGCAAGGAATTCATCTATCTGGCCCGCGGCCTGGCTCCGGAGCAGGCGCAGACCGTGCTT
Source organism: Alcanivorax sp. (assembly GCA_041624875.1). Taxonomy (GTDB): domain Bacteria; phylum Pseudomonadota; class Gammaproteobacteria; order Pseudomonadales; family Alcanivoracaceae; genus Alloalcanivorax. The sequence continues at coordinate 4,173 of JBFJUC010000218.1, read as the reverse complement.
GCCAAGCAGGTGCCCGGCATCCACCCGCTCACCGAATACCGCCGTTACTATCCGGCCGGCGAGGTAACCAGCCATCTGGTTGGTTTCACCGATATCGACGAGCGCGGCCAGGAAGGCGTGGAGCTGGCCTTCGAAGAGCGCCTGTCCGGCGAGCCGGGCCGCAAGAAAGTGGTCCGCGACCTGCTGGGTCGGGTGATTCAGGATATCGAAGTGCTGGAGCCGGCGGCGCCCGGCCAGGACATCACCCTGAGCCTGGACCTGCGCTTGCAGTACCTGGCCTACAAAGAGCTGCTCGCCGCCACCCGCCGCTTCAAGGCCAAGGGCGGCTCCGCCGTGGTGCTCGACATTAAGACCGGCGAAGTGCTGGCGATGGTCAACCAGCCCGCCTACAACCCCAACAATCGGGGCAACCTGGACACCGGCAGCCTGCGCAACCGGGCGGTCACCGATCTGTTCGAGCCTGGCTCCACCATCAAGCCGTTCACCGTGGCCGCCGCCATGGAGCAGGGCCTGGTGACGCCGACCACGGTAATCAACACGCACCCGGGGTATCTGCGGGTGGGCAGCAAGACCATCCGTGATCACCGCGATTACGGCGTCATCGACGTCACCACCGTGCTGACCAAGAGCTCCAACGTGGGCGTCAGCAAGTTGGCGCTGTCCATGGACGCGATGGTGCTGCCCGGCTACCTGGAGCGCTTCGGCTTCGGCCAGGCCACCGACGTCCAATACCCCGGCGAGAGTGACGGCGTATTGCCGCTGCGCGCGCGCTGGCGGGACGTGGAGCGCGCCGCGCTGTCCTACGGCTACGGCATCAGCACCACCGCGCTGCAGTTGGCCCAAGCCTACGCGATCCTCGCCAATGACGGCCGCCGCGTGCCGCTGTCGCTTCTCAAAGTGGATCAGCCGCCCAAAGGCGAACAGGTGATCGCGCCGGCCAGCGCCCAGTCCATCGTGCGCATGCTGGAAACCGTGGTCAGCCTCGAGGGCACCGCCAGCCGCGCTCAGATTTCCGGTTACCAGGTGGCCGGCAAAACCGGCACCGTGCACAAGGTGACCGCCCACGGCTACGCCGACGACCGCTACATCGGCCTGTTCGCCGGCATCGCGCCGGCCTCCAACCCGCGCATCGCCGCCGTGGTGGTGATTGATGATCCGCGCGGCGAGTCCTATTACGGCGGTCTGGTGGCCGCGCCGGTATTCTCCGCCATCGTCGGCGGCGTACTGCGTACCCTGCACGTGCCGCCGGACAAGACCGACGGCCTGATCGCCGGCAACCTGGACGGGGAGGACGCCACATGATCGCACTGCGGCATCTGCTCCCCGACCAACCGCTGCCGGAACGGCTGCGTGACGTGACCATCAATGAGTTGCGCCTGGACAGCCGTGCCGTGGCGCCCGGCGATCTGTTCCTGGCGGTGCCGGGCCACCAGGCCGACGGCCGTCGGTTTATTGACGCGGCGATCCGCGCGGGTGCCACGGTGGTGGTGGAAGAGGGCGACAGCTTCGGCGTGCGTGAGCACGACGGCGCCGCGCGCATCACCGTGCCCGATCTGCGTCGCCAGGTGGGCGCGCTGGCGGCCCGCTACTTCGGTGAGCCGGGCCGGCGCCTGAAGGTGGTCGGCGTGACCGGCACCAACGGTAAGACCAGCATCACCTGGTTCCTGCGTGACGCGCTCAACGCCCTGGGCCACGCCTGCGGGCTGATCGGCACTCTGGGCGTCGGCCTCAAAGGTCATGAAGACAGCACCGGGCACACCACGCCGGACCCGATTACCCTGCAGAAAGCGTTGCTCGATCTGTGCGATGCCGGCGCCGACAGCGTCGCCATGGAAGTGTCTTCCCACGCGCTCGATCAGCACCGCCTGGGCAGCACTCCGGTGCGCATCGCGGTGTTCAGCAATCTGAGCCGCGATCACCTCGACTACCACGGCGACATGGACAGTTACCTGCTCGCCAAGGTGGCGCTGTTCACTCGTCCGGAGCTTCAGGAGGCGGTGATCAATAGCGACGACGCCGCCGCGCCGGTGTTGCTGGGCCGGCTCAACGACGGCGTGCGTTGCATCACCTACGGCGCCCAGGCCGGCGCCACCGTGCGCTGCGTGGCCTGGCAGCCGCACCCGGACGGCATGGATGTGCGGCTCACCGTGGGCGGCGAAGCCCTGAACGTGACCCTGCCGCTGTTCGGCGCCTTCAACCTCAGCAATCTGATGGCGGTGGCCGGCGTGCTGCACGGCAGCGGCGTTCAGCCGCACGCGCTGGCCACCGCCCTGGCCGCCATTACCCCGGTGCCGGGGCGCATGGAGCCGGTCCGCGAAGCCGGCAAACCCACCGTTATTGTCGACTACGCGCACACCCCGGACGGCCTGGAAAAAGCCCTGATGGCGGCACGCGAGCATTTCCCGGGCCGTTTGCACTGCGTGGTCGGCTGCGGCGGTGACCGCGACACCGGCAAACGCCCGCTGATGGCCGCCGCCGCCGAGCGCGGCGCCGACCGGGTGTGGTTCACCAGTGATAACCCGCGCGGCGAGAGCCCGGAAGCGATCATCGAGCAAATGCGCGACGGCCTGGCCGATCCCGACGCCGCCCAGGTGGAAACCGACCGCCGCCGCGCGGTGGCGCTGGCGGTGTCCCGGGCCGGCGCCGACGACGTGGTGCTGGTGGCCGGCAAGGGCCATGAGGATTATCAAGAGGTGGCCGGTCAGCGCCACCCCATGGACGACCGCGACCTGGCCCGCCAGGCCCTGGCCGCGTGGCAAGCGCCGGCGCCGGCAGGGGGTGCCGCATGATGCGCCTGTCGCAGATCCGTGACTGGACCGCCGGCGAGATGCGCGGCAGCGACCGCACCCTGAGCGCGGTCAGCACCGACACCCGCCAACTGGGCCCGGACAGCCTGTTCGTGGCGCTGCGCGGCGAGCGCTTCGACGGCCACGCCTTTCTGGCGCAGGCCCGCGACGCCGGCGCGGTGGCCGCGCTTATTGAGTACGACTGCGAAGATGGCAATGACACCGGTGTGTTCGACGCGGACGTGCGCGTCGCCGATACCCGCCAGGGGCTCGGCCACCTGGCCGCCGGCTACGGTGCCCAGTTCCCGGTACCGCGCGTGGCGGTTACCGGCAACGCCGGCAAAACCACCGTTAAAGAGATGATCGCCATCCTGCTGGGCGAGGGCACCCTGGCCACCCACGGCAACCTCAACAACGACATCGGCGTGCCGCTCACCCTGCTGCGCCTGACCGCCGAACACCGCCAGGCGGTGATCGAGCTGGGCGCCAACGCCCCCGGCGAGATCGCCTGGACCAGCGCTCTGGTGAAGCCGAACGTAGCGCTGATCACTAACGTCACCGGTGCCCACCTGGAAGGCTTCGGTTCCATGGACGGCATCGCCCGTGCCAAGGCGGAAATCTTCACCGGTTGCGCCGCCGGCGCCACCGCCGTGATCAACGGCGACGACCACTACGCGGCCTTCTTCACCGACCAGGCCCGCGCCGCCGGTTTGCACATCGTCACCGTGGGCCGCGAGCAGGGCGACCTGCACGCGGACGCGGTACGTCTGGACGACCACGGCTGCGACTTCGTGCTGCGGCCCCTGGGTGTGACCCTGCGTCTGCCGCTGGTGGGCGCCCATCAGATCAGCAACGTTCTGATGGCGCTCGCCGCGGTGCAGGCGCTTGGCGTCGACCTGGCCGAGGTGGCGCCGCGCCTGGAGCAGCTGCGGCCGGTGCCCGGACGCATGAATCCGCTGGACTGCCAGGGCGGCACCCTGGTGGACGATACCTATAACGCCAACCCCGGCTCGGTGCGGGCGGCCATCGCCTGGCTGGCCGGGCGGCCCTCGCCGCGCACTCTGGTGCTGGGCGCCATGGGGGAATTGGGCCCCAGCGCCGAGACGCTGGTGACTGAATTGGGCGCCGACGCCCGGGCCGCCGGCATCGACACGCTGATCACTCTGCCCGGCGCCGAAGCGGCCGCCCGGGGCTTCGGGGACGGCGCCGAGCCGGTGGAACATTTCGATCAGGCCGCCGAGCGGGCAGCGGGAACGCTGGCCCAAGGCGGCACGGTATTGGTCAAGGGGTCGCGCAGTGCCCGCATGGAGCAAGTGGTGCAACGGCTTACCGATAAGGGGAGGGGGCACTGATGTTGCTTTGGCTGGCGGAACAACTGGGCGAGTTC
>JBFJUC010000217.1:0-4633 GCA_041624875.1 Alcanivorax sp. | reverse complement strand
CGGTCACCGCGCCGTGGCCCTGATAGCCGAGCGCCTCCAACAGCAGGGGCATCAGCTTGTCGAGCCGGTCCCGGCCGATGCGCTGCATGTTTTCCACGTTACGCGACTCGCGCAACGTCTCGATTTGCTCGAGCACCTCGGCGGCCTGCTGAACGCCGATGGCCTCCAGGTGGGCGAGCGCCGCGTCGCGCTCCACATCGCCCCGCCACAGGTCGAGCAATTCCTGGTCGCCTTCGGACACCTCCGCTTCCTGCTGGGGGTCGGCGATCACCTGGCTGAAATGGTAGCGCACCTGCTCGCGGTGGCGGCGCAGCGCCCGCTCGAACGGGGCACGGGCGGAGAAATCCATGGCGAAGGTGAGCCGCTGCCAGCCCAGTTCGTCGTCGGGCAGGCGCTGGGTCTGGCGGTCGTTGACCGCCTGCAGGCGATGCTCCACGTCGCGCAGAAACACGTAGGCGTCGGCCAGTTCAGCGACCACGTCTTCGGGCAGCATGCCCTCCTCCACCAGCATCGGCAGCACCTTCATCAGGTTCGGGTCGCGCAGGCTGGGCAACTGGCCGCCGCGGATCAGCTGGAACGCCTGGACGATAAATTCCACTTCGCGGATGCCGCCGGCGCCCAGCTTGACGTCCGCCTGCATACCCTTGCGGTTTACCTCACGCTCGATCAGCCCCTTCATTTCGCGCAGGGACTCGAACGCGCCGTAGTCGATATAGCGGCGGTACACGAAGGGGTTGAGCCGCTCGATCAGACGCGCCCCGGCGTCCAGGTCGCCGGCCACCGGGCGCATTTTGATCAGCGCGTAGCGCTCCCATTCGCGACCCTGGTTTTCGTAGTAGCTCTCCATGGCGTCGAAGCCCACCGCCAGGGCGCCGCTTTTGCCCCAAGGGCGCAGGCGCATATCCACCCGGAACACGAAGCCGTCGCCGGTGGTCTGGTCGAGGGCCTTTATCAGCTGCTGACCCAGGCGCAGGAAGAACTGGTGGTGGGTGAGATTGCGACGCTCGCCTTCGATTTCCCCTTCGTCTTCGTAGGCGAAAATCAGGTCGATGTCCGAGGACAGGTTGAGCTCGCGGGCGCCCAGCTTGCCCATCGCCAGCACCACCAGCTTGACCGGCCGACCCTGCTCGTCACGGGGGGTGCCGTTGCGTTCGCAGGCCCACTGGTAGAGTTTTTCCAGGGCACTGGCGATCAGCGTATCGGCGAGCATCGACAGGTCCGCCACCGTGGCGTGGTAGTCCGCCAGGCCGGTGAGGTCCCGCCAGATCAGACGCACCATATGGCGGTGGCGAAGCCGGCGCAGGGTGGCCTTGAGCGCGTCTTCGTCGTCGCAGGCCATCACCGCCGTGCCGATTTCCTCGGCCAGGCCGCCGGGCTCCAGGCGCTGCTTCAAGGCACAGCCGCTGAGCCAGTCTCCCAGGTCCGCGTCGCGAATGAATTGCTCCGCCACGTAATCGGAGCCCGCCCAGACACGGGGCAGATCCTTGAGGAGGGCGTCGGGGAGAGCGTGGCCCACTTCCCGGAACCGCTGCCAGTGCCGGGTCACCAGCACGGAGAGTTCGTCGGGCAGGCCGGAATAGTCCGGATCAGTCATGGCCGGTATTGTCCACGGGCCGGGCCGAAAACGCCAACACAAAGCATCTCAGAGCAGCACGTCCTGGGACGGGGTGACGCGCAGCACCTCTTCGATGGTGGTGAGGCCCTTGGCGACTTTCTGCGCGCCACTGATGCGCAGCGGCTTCATGCCACCTTTGACCGCCTGACGGGTAATCGCCTCCAGGTCCGCGTTGCGGCCCACCATGCCTTTCAAGGTACCGCTCAAGGGCATGGTCTCGTACACGCCCATGCGCCCCCGGTAGCCGGTGCCTCGACATTCCAGGCAGCCCACCGGCTGGCAGACGGTGGCCGGCACCGCCATTTTGAACGGCTGCACCAGCTCGTGCCACGCCGCCTCGTCGGGCCGGGTCTCGGTCTTGCAGTGCGGACAGAGGGTGCGCACCAGGCGCTGAGCCATGACGCCGATCACCGTGGCGGAGATCAAATAGGACGGCACGCCCAGATCCACCAGACGGGTGATCGACGAGGGCGCGTCGTTGGTGTGCAGGGTGGACAGCACCAGGTGGCCGGTGAGTGCCGCCTGGATCGCCATGTCCGCGGTGGCCAGATCGCGAATCTCACCGATCATGATGATGTCCGGGTCCTGGCGCAGCATCGCCTTGACGCCCTGGGAGAAGCTCACATCGATATTGGCCTGCACCTGCATCTGATTGAAGCTGGGCTCCACCATCTCGATCGGATCCTCGATGGTGCAGACGTTCACTTCGCTGGTGGCCAGTTGTTTGAGGGTGGAATACAGCGTGGTGGTCTTGCCCGAACCGGTGGGCCCGGTGACGAAGACGATGCCGTGGGTGTGGGCGGTCATCGCCTGCCAGTGCTGATAGTCCTCCTTGCTGAAACCGAGCTGCGAAAAGCTGCGCACCAGCACGTCCGGGTCGAACACCCGCATCACCATTTTTTCGCCGAAGGCGGTGGGCAGGGTGGAGATACGCAGTTCCACTTCGTCCCCATCCGGGGACTTGGTTTTCAGCCGACCGTCCTGGGGCTTGCGTTTTTCGGCCACGTTGAGCCGCGAGAGAATCTTCAGCCGGCTGGTGACCGCCGCCATGATGGTGGCCGGCAACTCATAGACGTCGTGCAATACGCCGTCGATACGAAAGCGCATCTTGCCCATATCCCGGCGCGGCTCCAGGTGGATGTCACTGGCGCGCTGGGAAAAGGCGTACTGCAGGATCCAGTCGACAATATTGACGATGTGCTGGTCGTCCGCGTCCGGGTGGCCCTTGCCTACTTCCAGCAGCTGCTCGAAGTTGGTGATGCCGGACAGTTCCTGGCCGCCGGCGCGGGCGGCACCGGCGATTGAGCGGCTCAGGTTATAGAACTCGATACGGTAGCGGCGCAGTTGCTCCGGGTTGGCGAACACCACGTCCAGCGAGCGGTCGCCCAGCACCTGCTTGAGATGCTCCTGCCAGTCCGGTTTGAAGGGCTGATCGCAGGCCACCACCACCCGGTCGCGGTGACTTTCCACGGCGACGATGCCGTGTCGCTCGGCGAAGGCGTAGCTCATTACCCGGGTGACCTGATCCACATCCACCTTGAGCGGGTCAATGTGGTAGAGGGTCAGGCCGCTTTTCGCCGCCAGCCAGTCGCTGAGGCATTCCATGTCCATGATGCGCTGGCCGTGGGCGCGGTCCACCAGACGGTACTTGGCCACCACCTGCAACGGGTGCCAGTTGAGTTCCTTGTTTTCCCTGGGCGTGGTGGAAATGACGTTGAACTCTTCCCGGGTCACGCGCTGCTCGTCGAGCAATTCACGCATCACCCAGCGAACGTCCACTTCCTGGCCGCGCAAATGCGCGGGAACAGCGCTGGCATTCACGGTGGTATTCCCCCGTTTTTTGATTGTCTGTATCCGTTTGCCGATTACTGTAGACCGAGCCGGGACTTGCCGCCATCCCCGTTCGGGAGGAACCTGGACCGGACCACACCGGGCGGGGCGTTGGAATTGACGGGGGCTTCCCTCTATACTCGCGCCCCAACCTTATGACCGTTCCGTTACAGGGTACTCCCATGTCCTTCGGAAGCTCGATCGCCGGCCTGTTTGGCCGCTCACCGATCAAACCGCTGCAACAGCACTACGACACCGTGCACGAATGCGCACTGGGCCTGGGCGAGTTCTTCGCCGGGGTAAGCAGTAATGACTGGGAAAAGGCCAAGGCCGCCCGTCAGCGCATCGCCGACCTGGAAAACCACGCGGACACGCTGAAAAAAGAATTCCGCCTCAATCTGCCGAAAAGCCTGTTCCTGCCGGTATCGCGCACCGATCTGCTGGAGTTGGTGAGTGTCCAGGACAAGGTGGCCAACAAGGCCAAGGACATCGCCGGCCTGATGCTGGGCCGGCAAATGACCATCCCCGAGCCCATCGCCGAAGCCATGAATACGTACCTTCAAGGCGCCATCGAGACCTCCGCCCAGGCCCAGAAAGCGATCAACGAACTGGACGAGCTGGTGGAAACCGGATTCAGCGGCCGGGAGATTCAGCTGGTCGAGGACCTGATCGAGGATCTCGACCGCCTGGAGCGGGCCAACGACGAACAACAGATTCAGATCCGCTCAGCGCTGTTCAAGCTGGAGTCCGAGCTGCCGCCGGTGGACGTGATCTTCCTGTACAAAATCATCGAGTGGATCGGCGACCTGGCCGATCGCGCCCAAAAAGTGGGCGGCCGCCTGCAGCTACTACTGGCCCGTTAACCCACTTTAAATCGCCACTCAGACCAGGGGTTTCGTTATGGAGTGGATGCTCGAACACAGCATGCTGATGCTGATTATCGCCGGCGCGGTCGGTTTCCTGATGGCCTGGGGCGTGGGCGCCAATGACGTGGCCAACGCCATGGGCACCTCGGTGGGGGCCGGCGCGCTCACCGTCGGGCAGGCGGTGATGATCGCCATCGTCTTCGAGTTCGCCGGCGCGTACCTCGCCGGCGGCGAGGTGACCGCCACGGTGCGCAAGGGCATCGTCGATGCCAGCGTCTTCAGCGAGACACCGCACTATCTGGTCTACGGCATGCTGTCGGCG
>JBFJUC010000216.1:0-4678 GCA_041624875.1 Alcanivorax sp. | reverse complement strand
ACCTTGGCCTTGGGCTCGATCTTGTTGATCGCGTGGTAGCCCACCGGGTCCGCTTCCGCCGGGCCAAAGCCCTTGCCCTTGGTGGTGTAGACGTGCAGCAGTTGCGGACCTTCCAGGTCGCGCATGGTCTCCAGGGTGGCGGTCAGCTCGTCGATGTCGTGGCCGTCGATGGGACCGATGTAGTTGAAGCCGATCGCCTCGAACAGCATGTCCGGGCTAACCATGTTCTTCATGCTCTCTTCGGTGCGGCGTACGAAATCCCAGGCCGCCGGCATCGCTGACAGTACTTTCTTGCCGCCCTCGCGCAGCGCGATGTAGGTCTTGGACGACCAGATGCGCGCGAAATAGTTGGCCAGGCCGCCTACGTTATGGCCGATCGACATGGTGTTGTCGTTGAGGATCACCAGCAGGTTGGCGCGGGTGTGGGCGGCGTGGCTCATCGCCTCGAAGGCCTGGCCGGCGGTCATCGCGCCGTCGCCGATCACCGCCACCGTGCGGCGCTTGTCGCCGGCTTGCTCGGCGCCCAGGGCCATGCCCAGCGCCGCGCTGATCGAGGTGGAGGAGTGGCCCACCCCGAAGGTATCGAACGGCGATTCGGTGCGTTTCGGGAAGCCAGACAGACCGTGCTGCTGCCGCACGGTGAGGAGCTCGTCGCGGCGGCCGGTGAGAATCTTGTGCGGGTAGCACTGGTGGCCCACGTCCCACACCAGCCGGTCGTAGGGGGTGTCGAACAGGTAGTGAAGGGCCACGGTCAGTTCCACCACGCCGAGGCCGGCACCGAAATGGCCGCCGGCGCGGCCCACGGCGTAGAGCAGGTAGGCGCGCAGTTCGTCCACCATCTGCTCAAGGTCCGTTTCGGGCAGCCGCCGCAGGTCCGCCGGCGTGCCAATGCGGTCCAGCAACGGCGTGTGGGGGCGGGTCAACGGAATGTCGGTAAACGTCTTTTGCATTGATTGGGAGCCTGAATCAGTCGGCGTCGGCTTGGCAAGGGGAGGGCATTATAACGATCCTTGGGGCCCTCCGTCAGTGATGACGCTGCACGATGTAGTCCGCCAATTGTTGCAGCGGGCCGGCGGCGTCCCCGTAGCCGGCGAGGGCGGCGCGGGCCTGCCGGCACAGGGTCTGGGCCCGCTCGCGGCTGGCTTGCAGGCCGAGCAGGGCGGGAAAGGTGCTTTTACCGTGCTTCTCGTCGGACTTGCTGGGCTTGCCGAGCTGTTCGGTGTCCATGGTCACGTCGAGAATGTCGTCCTGGATCTGGAACGCCAGCCCGATGGCGTCGCCATAGGCAGCCAGATTGCGCGCCAGATCGGCGTTCGCATGGCCCGCGGCCAGGTAGCCCAGGGTCAGGCTGGCGGTGATCAGACGGCCGGTTTTGAGGTAATGCATGCGTTCCAGGGCGTCCACGTCCTGCAATTGGCCGTGGGCGGCCATGTCCTGCATTTGCCCGGCTGCCATGCCGGCGCCGCCGGCGGCCTGGGTGAGCGCACGCACCATGCCGATGCGCGCGCCGTCGGGGTAGTCGCCGGCGTGGCTGAGCAACTCGAAGGCGAGGGTGTGCAGGGTGTCCCCGGCGAGGATCGCGGTGGCTTCGTCGAAAGCCCGGTGGCAGGTGGGCTGGCCCCGGCGCAGGTCGTCGTCGTCCATCGCCGGCAGGTCATCGTGGACCAGGGAATAGGCGTGAATCAGTTCCACCGCCACCGCCGGCACGTCGGCCTGTTCCAGGGTGCCGCCGGCGAGCCGGCAGGCGGCGTACACCAGCATCGGGCGGATCCGTTTACCGCCCGCCAGGGCGGCGTAGCGCATCGCTTCCGCGAGGCGGGGCGCGGCGCTGTCCGCGGGGCGGGGCAGATGATCACGCAGGGCCTGGTCGAGCCGCGCACGCACGGTGGCGTCGAGCGGATCCAAAGCGTTGAGATTACTGGTCATCGCGGCCTTCGAAAGGCACCGTCTCGGCCTGCGGGTCCTGCTCCAGCAGGATGCGCACTTTCTGTTCCGCCTGACTGAGCGCCTGCTGGCACTCGCGGGTCAGTTTGACGCCCTGTTCGAACGCCTGCAGGGACTCTTCCAGGGTCAGCTCACCGGATTCCATTCGTTCCACCAGGGCTTCCAGGCTGTCCAGGGATTGTTCCAGTTGCGGGGTCTTTTTGGCCATGTGTGCGATAACCTCTGGTGACCTCGTGGGATGGCCGGCGCAACATACTGCAGCGCCGCCGGGGGGTCAATTGGGGCCGGCCCGGCCCCGGATTCACGCTCCCGGCGGCCCGTCGTACGTCTTCGCCCCCTGGCCGGCGTCGTACCAATCGGCCCGGTCGGCGTAGAAGATGTGGTCGTTGGGGTCGATGTCCGGGGCGTTGTCCAGTCCGCCGGCGGGCACGATGACGCCGCTGCCGTCGCGTTTTTCATGGGGCACCATGCTGCCGCAGAGCACACAGAAGGCGCGCGCGAAACTTTTTGCCCCGGGCAGATCGAAACGGCGTACCTGGTCCTCGCCTTCGAGCCACTCCAGCGCGTCCGCCGCGGCGATCAGATTGGCCCCGTGGGCGGTGCCGCTGAAGCGCTGGCAACGCGAGCAGTGGCACAGGTGAAACTGATGAAAAGGGCCGTTAATCCGATAGCGGACCTGGCCGCACAAACAGCCGCCTTCGTAGGTTGTCATCGTTTCAACTCCTCACGCTGGGGGTGTGTGAGTGCTCACAACGGATAGCGCTGTAATGAACACTCCCGGTTGATTCCAAAAGGGTCTAAACACGCCCTTCCGCCTCGCGGGGCGGCATCCTATAGTGAAATGCCCGCCGGGTCCTCGCAAGCGGCTTCTTCCTCTGATCTCCTTAATCTATGGCGTTTCGCTTGCGGAGCCGGCGGGGTTCCCGCCTGTTAGCGTGTTAGAATCCGCGCCCATGAAACGGATCCTCGCCCCCATGGAGGGCCTGGCGGACTTTTGGGTACGCCGGGCCCTCACTGATGTCGGCACCTACGATTGGTGTGTCAGCGAGTTCGTGCGCGTTAGCGGCGAGCTGTTGCCGCCCCGTGTCTTCTACCGCTGGTGCCCGGAATTGCGCGACGGTGCCCGTACGCGTTCCGGTACCCCGGTGCATCTGCAGTTGCTGGGCTCCGACCCGGTGAGTATGGCGGACAACGCCGCCATGGCGGTGACGCTGGGGGCGCCGGCCATCGACCTTAATTTCGGTTGTCCGGCGAAAATCGTTAATCGCCACGGTGGCGGCGCGATCCTGCTGGATGAGCCGGAGCGGGTGCACGCGGTGACCCGCGCGGTGCGGGCGGCGGTGCCTGGCGATATCCCGGTGTCGGTGAAGATGCGGCTCGGCAATGAGGACATGAACCTGGCGTTGGATAACGCCATGGCGGTGGAGGAGGCCGGTGCGGCCTGGCTCACCGTGCATGGGCGCACCAAACGGCAGGGTTACCGGCCGCCGGCCTATTGGGATCGGATCGGCGCGATCCGTGAGCGGGTAGCGATGCCGGTGATTGCCAACGGCGAAATATGGACCCTTGAGGACGCCCGCCGCTGCCAGGCGGAAAGCGGCTGCGCGGACCTTATGTTGGGGCGCGGCGCGGTGGCTAACCCGTTACTGACCCGCGAAGTGGCCGGCGGCGAGCCCGCCTGCTGGCGGGAGGTGCTGGCGGTGCTGCGGGGGTTCGGTGCGGATATCGTCGGTACCGGCAGCGAGGCGCAACTGTGTGGCCGGGTTAAGCAGTGGCTGAGCTACAGCCGCCGGCGCTGGCCGGAGGCCGGGCCGCTGATGGAGTCGGTGAAACGCGAGACACGCCTGATGAATTTGCGCGCCATCCTGGAGTCCGATCGCGAGGGAAACAACATCGGTAAAGTTGTATCTTTTTAGGCCGAAACCTGTGTTTTCTGGCGCCTTTCCGAGGCTTTTTTTGACCTTCCCAACGCTGAATTTCAGCCCGGCGCCGTGCCCCGGGGCTGGCGCTGTAAGGCCCAAAGTACGGTATTGTCGCCGCCCCGTGGGGTGTGTCGTGACGCATGTTTTCATTTTTTGGGGTGGGGCTTTAACCTTTTTTCGATCACGACATCGGCATGGTCCGTGCTATCCCTTAAAAGACGGTTGTGTGAACCGGGTTTTGCAGGAGAGCGGAACATGTACGAGGTACACGCTTTTTTCGCCGAGGGCGAGGCGACCAAGGCAATGGAACCGGAATACGAGGCGGGCGAGCGCTATGTCCTTATTGTTTTATGCCGTCGCCCCCGGCACAGCGCCCATGACTTGAAGTTGGTGGAAGAGACCGCCCGCCGGTTCGGCTGGGAAGACGTTCAGGTTTCCCACGGTGGCGTGCTGCAACCGGAATTCCTCAACGGGGATTTGTGCGACCTTCAAGACCGTTTTATCGAAGCCTTGCATAAGGGCGGTGCGGTGGTGTCCCTGAACGAATGGTTGATGCAGGCACTTTACGTCCGTTAGCCCCCACCCTGGGGCCATCCCCGCCCTTCGACTAAAGTCATACTGTGGCTGAACACACCATTGTTTACTCTTGAGCGAGCTGGCCCGTGTCAACACGGGTCCCGTGTTTGTCAGTGCGCAAAGGGGTAAACAAATGAGAGAAGAAAACGCCCGTGCCTACTGGGCCGCTAATCTCAAGCTCATCTTCACCTATCTCATCATCTGGTTCGTAGTGTCCTACGGCTGCGGCATCCTGT
>JBFJUC010000215.1:0-4684 GCA_041624875.1 Alcanivorax sp. | reverse complement strand
TCACGACGACGTCCTCCCCGATGCGCCGCACAGTACCTTCAAGGGGTACATGACCGGCTTCGTGCTCGCCGTGGTGCTCACGGTGATCCCGTTCTGGGTGGTGATGGCCGACGTGTTCGAGAACACCGGCATCACGGCGCTGGTGATTTTGAGCCTGGCGGCGGTACAAATCGTGGTGCACATGATCTATTTCCTGCACATGAACTTCCGCTCCCAAGGCGGCTGGAACATGCTGGCGCTGATTTTCACGGCGGTGATCGTGTTCATTACCCTGGCCGGTTCGCTGTGGGTCATGTACCACCTGAACGTGAACATGATGCCGGGAATGATGCAGGATCCCTGGGGCTAGGATGGCCCGGCGGACTGCCCGTCGCTGGCTGGGGCGGCTGCTATGGGGCGCCCTGGCGCTGCTGGCCTTTATCGGCTTCCTGGCGCTCGGTCAGTGGCAGTTGGAACGGCGGGCCTGGAAGCTGGACCTGATCGAGCGGGTTGAGCGGCGGGTGGACGCGCCGCCGGTGGCGGCCCCGGCGGGGGCCGACATCGACCCGCAAGAGTACGAATACCTGCGGGTGCGCCTGCACGGCGAGTTCTTGCATCAGCGGGAGACGCTGGTCCAGGCCAGCACTCGGCTGGGTAGTGGTTATTGGGTCTTGACCCCGCTGCGCCGCCAGGATGGCACCACGGTGCTGGTGAACCGGGGGTTCGTGGCACCGGAAAACCGGCATCGCACGCAGCGCCATCAGGGCGAGCCGCGCGGGCCGGTCTCGGTCACCGGCTTGCTGCGCCCCAGTGAACCGGGCGGCGCCTTTCTGCGCGACAACGCCCCGTCTGAAAACCGCTGGTACTCCCGCGACGTGGCCGCCATCGCCGAGGCCCGTGGCCTGAGCGGCGTGGCGCCGTACTTCGTCGACGCCGACGCGCCGCCGCTGGCCGCCGGCAGTGGCGCCGGGCAGCCGGTGTCCGGCCTCACCGTGATCCAGTTTCGCAACAATCACCTGGTCTATGCGCTCACCTGGTTTATGCTCGCGCTGATGGTGGCCGGCGGTGCTGGCTACGCGGGCCGGGAGGAATTCCGGCCGCGCCGCTCAGGAGACCCGCGATGATCGCGTCTAACTCACACGCGCCGCTGGATGACGACGCCACCGGCCGTAAGAATATGCAGCAGTTGATCCAACTTCGCTGGATTGCCGTGCTCGGGCAGGTCGGCACCATCGCGGTGGTCTACTTCGTGTTCCGGATCGAGTTGCCGCTGCTGTACATGTTCGCGGTACTGGCCGGGCTGGTGGCGTTCAATGGCGCCAGCCTGCTGCGCCTGCGGCTGAGCCGGCCGGTCAGCAACGGCGAGTTGTTCGTCGCTCTGCTGGTGGATGTGATCACCCTGACCATGCAGTTGTTTCTCAGCGGTGGCGCCACCAACCCCTTTATTTTCCTCTATCTGTTGCAGGTGGTGCTGGCGGCGGTGCTGCTGGAGGCCTGGTCCACCTGGATTATTCTGCTGGTCACCGCCGCCTGTTTCGTCGCCCTGGAATTCGCCGGGCGGCCGCTGGCGTTGCCGCTCGATTACGAGCTGGGTCCGTTGAGTCTCTATATCCAGGGCATGCTGCTGTGCTTCGTACTCAACGCGGTGCTGCTGGTGATCTTTATCAACCGTATTACCCGTAACCGGCGCGACCGGGATGCGCGCCTGGCGGCCTTGCGGCAGCGCGCCGCCGAGGAAGAGCACATTGTGCGTATGGGCCTGCTGGCCTCCGGCGCGGCCCATGAGCTGGGCACACCGCTGGCTACCCTGGCGGTGATTCTGGGCGACTGGCGGCGTATGCCGGTGTTTCGTTCCGACCCGGATCTGGCCCAGGAAATCGGTGAAATGCAGACTCAGGTGCTGCGCTGCAAATCCATCGTCAGCGGTATTTTGCTGTCCGCTGGCGAGGCCCGTGGTGAAGCCCTGGAAGAGACCACCGTGCAGGCGTTCGTCGACGAGCTGGCGGCGGAATGGCGCGCCACCCGGCCGGTGAACGACTTCGAATACCGCAACCTGTTCGGTGAGGATCTGGCGATCATCTCCGATTCCGCGCTCAAGCAGACCGTGCACAATGTGCTCGACAACGCCCTGGAGGCGTCGCCGCACTGGGTGGGGCTGGAAGTCAGCCGTCGCGACGATACGCTGATTGTCTCGGTGATGGACCAGGGCACAGGCTTCTCCGAGGCCATGCTCAGCCACCTGGGGCGCCCCTACCAGTCCACCAAGGGCCGTCCCGGCGGCGGCCTGGGCCTGTTTCTGGTGTTCAACGTGGTGCGCACCCTGGGCGGCAACATTAGCGCTGGCAACCGCCCCCAGGGAGGCGCGGTGGTGACGCTGACGCTGCCGTTGTCGGCGCTTACCATCGACGAACAGCCGGACCAGAAGGAGGGCGGCTATGACCACTGAGCAGCCGGAGCAACCGCGTACCCTGCTGATTGTCGAGGATGACGCCGCGTTCGCCCGCACCCTGGGCCGTTCGTTCGAACGGCGCGGCTACCAGGTCCGCAACGCGGACAGCCTGGAAGTGTTGCGCGAGGTGCTGGGCGAACAGACCCCTGACTACGCGGTGGTGGATCTCAAGCTCAAAGGCGGCGCCTCTGGCCTGGCTTGCGTGCAGGCCCTGCACGAACACGACCCGGAGATCCTGATCGTGGTGCTCACCGGTTACGCCAGCATCGCCACCGCGGTGGAAGCGATCAAACTGGGCGCCTGCCACTACCTGGCCAAACCTTCCAACACCGACGACATCGAAGCCGCCTTCGAGCGCGCCGAGGGCAATGCGGCAGTGGAAGTCACCGGCCGCCCCACCTCGATCAAAACCCTGGAGTGGGAGCGCATCCACCAAACCCTGGCGGAGACCGACTTCAACATCTCCGAAACCGCCCGTCGCCTCGGCATGCACCGCCGCACCCTCGCCCGCAAACTCGGCAAACGACAAGTCAAATAAAGAGCAATTGATAGTTGATAGTGGACAGTTGATAGCTAAAACAACGCGGGCGCTGCCCGCGAACCAAAAACGAAAGAGGCCGCCATCCTCATCTGGGCGCGGCCTCTTTCGTTTCAAAGTGGCAGTGCTTTCATCCGCGAGCTATCAACTGTCAATTATCAACTATCAACTGCCTTTATGGCACTAGCCGCGTCGGCGGTTGGCGTCCTTCGCCGTGGTATTGCCAGTGGCGGTGGGGGGATTCGGCGAGTTCCAGGACATCGACGTGGTCGGCGGTGAGCACCAGGATGGAGAAGTCCTCCGCCGGCTGGTTGTCCGGGCACGTGCGCGGGTAGCGGTAGTGGTCGGACTTCGGCGGACGCCAGAGGCTGCCCGGTGGCGGGCCGCAGAAGCGGGATTGCGTTTCGCGGTCGAGCAGGCGCCACAGGCGCAGGGTGTCCTCGGGGTGCTGCTGCGGGGTGAGAAAGTGGACCCGGCCCCGGAAGCGCCATTGGGTGCGGCTGGAGAGGTCGTACCAGCAGGCTTCGGCGCCGGCCTGACGCTCCAACTGCATGGTTTTTTCACTGCGCTGGTCGGTGGTGAACCACAGGGCGCGACCGTGGCGCTCGCGCAGGCTCAGGGTGCGACAGCGTGCACCACCGTCGTCGCCCACGGTGGCGAGCTGCATAAAGCAGTGGGGGGCGGCCTTGCGGGTGGCCTCGAACCAGTCTGTCCATCGCTGGGGTAAGCTCATGGGCACGCAGTATGGCGTCTTGATGGGCTGTTGGCCATTCCGCGGACGGGTGTTGGCAGCGACCCGAAGCGGCGCTAGAATCCCGTCCATGGATTGCTCAAACCCGCTTAATGTGTACCTGCCTTTCTCCCCCGCCGGCTGGCGATGGTGACGCTCGCCCTCGGGAGCCTTTCGGCACCGCTCGTTGCCTGAGAGTCTCCGCTGTTTTTCCGCTACAATTTACCACTTGCGATTGCCGCACCTGAATAAAGACCGGGGACCACCATGTCACCACGCAATCTGGACGATTACGCCCGCCAGGGTTACAGCCGCGTACCCATCGTGCGCGAAGTGCTGGCGGATCTGGACACGCCGCTGTCCGCCTACCGCAAGCTGGCCGCCGGCCCGTACAGCTACCTGTTTGAATCGGTGCAGGGCGGCGAGCGCTGGGGCCGGTATTCGATTATCGGCCTGCCGGCCCGCGAGGTGGTGCGTATCACCGGCCCGCGCATCACCGTGAGCGATGCCGACGGCGCCGTCATCCGGGAGCTTGAAAGCGACGACCCGATCGCCTGGATCGAAGGTTATCGCCTCCAGTATCGGGCCCCGGACGTGCCCGGGCTGCCCCGTTTCAACGGCGGTCTGGTGGGCTACTTCGGCTACGACAGCGTGCGTTATTTCGAGCCCCGCCTGGGCCCGGCGCGCGGCGAGGACGTGCTGCGGGTACCGGATATTCTGTTGATGCGCTCCGAGGAAGTGGTGGTGTTCGATAACCTCCGTGGCAGCCTGTTCCTGATCGTGCATGTGGACCCCGAAGCCGCGGACGCGACGGCCGCCGCCGAGGCCCGCCTGGACCAACTGGAGCGCCGTCTGCGTGCGCCGCTGCCGGAACCGGAGCACCAGGTGTACGGTGAGCCGGTGGACGAAAACGATTTCGTCTCCGAGTTTCCCCGCGATCGGCACGCCGCCGCTGTGGAGAAGATCCGCGAGTACATTCTCGCCGGCG
>JBFJUC010000214.1:0-4700 GCA_041624875.1 Alcanivorax sp. | reverse complement strand
CTGCTGCTGCTCGTCGCTGGCGTCCTCCTGCAGTTCCAGGCTGAACAGGCTGCCGGAATCGAAGGCGTGCTGCTTGAGCATGCGGTTGCAGAAGCCGTGGATGGTGTAGACGGCGGCTTCGTCCATCCATTGCGCGGCGGCTTCCAGACGCTGGGCGCAGCGGGCCCGTTGCGCCGGCTCGCGGTAATCGTTCAGCAGCTCGGCGAGTACCGGGTCCCGGGCTTCGGCGTTAGCGTTGGCGAACAGGCGGGCGGCTTCGGCGAGGCGGTCGCGAATGCGCTCGCGCAGTTCCTCGGTGGCCGCTTCGGTGAAGGTGACCACCAGGATTTCCGGGGGCAGCAGCGGGCGGTGGAAGGCGTTGTTGTTGTCATCGTCGTCGCCGTGGCCCAGCACCAGGCGCAGGTAGAGGGCGGCCAGGGTAAAGGTCTTGCCGGTGCCGGCACTGGCTTCGATCAACCGTGTGCCGTGCAGCGGGAAGGTGATTGGCAGCGGTCGTTCAGCGTTCATGGCTGCTCCCCCGGTTCGTGCCAATCAGCGTGCGCATGGAGCGGGGCATAGAGCTGTTCGGTCCAGTATTCGAAGGCACTGACGTCGCCGTGGCGGGGCGCGAGCAAGGCGTCGAAGTCCGCCCAGGCCCGCGCCAGGGCCGGCTCTTTTTCCTGTTCGCCGGTGTGCATGAAACCGGATTCGAATTGCTTGCGGGCTTCGTTTTCGCCGTTGTCTTTTTCCTCCCCTTGCAGCCAGGCGAACGCGGTGGCGCAGGCGATGGGCAGCGGTTCGCACAGGGCCTGGTGCCAGGCGTGGCCGATGCGGTCCAGGTTTCGCTGGGCGGTGTCGCGGCCTAGCGGCGGCAGTGTCAGACGTCCGTCCTGACCCTGGAGATGGGTGGTCAGCGGGTGCCCGGCGGCGCAGGCGGCCAGATGCAGCGCCCATTCCCGGGTGATTTTGTCGAAGCGGTTCTGGAGCCGGCCCGTGTGCAGTACCAGCCGCTGTGGGTTGGCGCGGGCGCCGCGCAGGTCGGTGAGCCAGTCCTCAATCAGAAGCGGTCCGGCCTGCAGGCGGATTTCCTGCTGCGCTTGCCGTTCCCCGCATTCGGCGAGCAGTGCGAAGTACTGCTCCAGCGGCTGCGACAGAGGGATAAGCAGGCTGTCGCGGCTGCCTTCGGTGAACGGCGCCAGGGGCAGGTCGCCACTACCGGCGAGCCGGTCCAGCCCGGCGGCCATGGCGGCGCCGGCCTGCTCGGGGCCGGCGCGCAGGGCGTCGCTGAGCAGCTGGTCCTGCAGCTGGAAGCGTTGCAGGCCGTCGAAGGCGAAGGGCTCGTTGTCGTCCAGGACGCGCCGGTCCTGTCTCAGCCGTGCTTTCAACCGGTGTTCGAAGAAATGCGCCACCGGTTGCTTGAGAAAGCGGCCGAGCGCGGCGCAGGTGACCGGCTCGCCGGTTTCCAGTGGCGCCAGCGGCTGTTCATTGCGCGCCTGGGGCGCGGCGTCCTGGTGCAGCGCGCGCCATTCGTGGGCGTAGCTGTGCAGCCGGTGATTATCGGCGTCGAAATAGTCGGGGCTGAACGGCTGCAGCGGGTGCGCCACGGTCAGGGCGTCCACCGGTTCGCCCTGGTCGACGTGCCAGCGCTGGTTGATGTGGTCGCGCAGTTGCGCCACCAGCACCGAGGGCGGGCGTTCGCTGTTGTCGCGGACGTTGCGGCCGGTCCAGCTTATGTAGAGGCTGTCGCGGGCACTGAGCAGCGCTTCCAGGAACAGGTAGCGGTCGTCGTCGCGGCGCGAGCGATCGCCGGGCCGGTAGTTGCCCCACTGGCGCATCAGGTCAAAATCCATGGGCTGTTGCTGGCGCGGGTAGTCGCCGTCCTTCATGCCCAGCAGGCACACATGGCGGAACGGGATGGCGCGCATCGGCATCAGGGTGCAGAAATTGATGCGCCCGGCCATGAAGCGTTGCGACAGGCTCTCCGCGTTAAGGGCGTCGAGCAGCGGCCGTCGCGCCACCGTGAGCGGCAGCGGGCTGTCGAAATCCGCTTCGTCGCAGGCGGCGATCCAGTCATTGAGGGCGTCGCGCAGACCCGCGTCCAGGTTCTGATCCGCTTCGTCCACGGGCAGGAACAGATCGTCGAGCAGGGCGGTGAAGCGTTGCCGCCAGTCGCGCGCGCCGCCGTCGCGGCGGCTTTGCCGCCAATGATGTTCCAGGGTGTCGAGCAGGCGCGACAGGCGCCCGGCCAGCTCCGCGCCCAGGCCGGCCACTTCGTCCAGCGGCTCGATGCCCATCCAGGCCGGGCCGTCGCCGAGCAGGTAGCCGGCCAGCATGCGTTTCAGGCCGAAGGCCCAGCTGTTCTGCTCGAAGCCGGGCACGTCCAGGGTCTGCCGCTGTTCGCTGTTCAGCCCCCAGCGGATGCGGGCCTGGTCGATCCAGCGGGCCAGTTGCGGCAGGTCGCTCTCGCTGATGCCGAAGCGTTCGCGCACCGCCGGCACGTCCAGCAGGTCGAGGATGTCGGTGGCGGTGAAGCGCCATTGCGGCAGATGCAACAGTGACTCCACCGCCTGCGCCAGCGGCGAGGCGGCGCCGGCGCTGCGGTCGCTGAGCGTGTAGGGCAAGTAACGTGGGTCGCCCCGTTCCAGGCGCCCGAACACGGCGTCGATATGCGGCGCGTAGGCTTCGATGTCCGGTACCATGACGATCACGTCCCGGGGCTGCAGGTCCGGGTCGGCGCTGAAGCGGTCCAGCAATTCGTCCTGCAGGATCTCCACCTCCCGCTGGGCGCTGTGACCGATGCGGAAGCGCAAAGAGCCGTCGGCGTGCAGCGGCGGCCGCTGGTCCGGCGGCGGTAAGGGTTCCAGGTCGAGAATATCCTGCTGCAGCTGTTGCAGCAGGGTGCGCGGTTCCAGGTTCTCGAACAGATCGATCTGATTCTGAAAGGCACTGCGGTAGCTGTCCGGGTCGTCGTGGTCGTAGAGCAGGCCGATAAAATCCCGGCCTTGCTTGCCCCAGGCGGCCAGCAGCGGATTGACCGGGTTGTCCGGCAACGCGGTCAGGTGACGCTTGCGGTTGTCGAGCTGACGGCGCAGCAGCTGTTTGTCCTCGACGATGTCCGCCCAGTAATGCTGGCAGGGGTTTTGCACCAGCATCAGGATCTGGCAGTGGCGGCTGAGGGCGGCCAGGGCCTCCAGCGCTTGCTGGGGCAGGGCGCTGATGCCGAAGATAATCAGCCGGCGTGGCAGGCCCGCCGGCGGTGCGTTCTGCTGCAGGGTGTCAACGAACGCACGGTGAATGGCGCTGCGGCTGAGGCCCTGTTTTTCCTGGTCCATGTCCGCTAACAGGGCGCGCCATAAATGGGCCTGCCACAGCTGGCTGGCGGGGAAGTCGTCGAAGCGGTCCCGGTCCTCGGCCCGGCGCAGCCGGTCATCGCCCCGTTCCCAGTCCGCCAGCCAGTCGGCCCGGTACACCTGGTAGGCGTCGAACAGATCCGCCAGCCGCTCCGCCAATTGGTGGCGTTTGCGGCCGTCCACGTCGTCGGACAGGAAGTGGCGCAGCGGGCCGAAATGGGGTTCGTCGAGCAGGGTGGGCAGCAGCCGGTACAGGCGCCACAGCAGGCGCGACTTGTCGAACGGCGAGGTGCGCGGCACGCGGTCTTCACCGAGCGCGGTGCGGTAGGCGCTCCACAGGAAGCGGGCGGGCATTTGGAACTGGAAGCCGGCGCTGATGCCCAGCGCCCCGGCCAGTTGCAGTTTCAGCCACTGGGCCATGCCGTTGGACTGAACCAAAAAGATCTCTTCGTCCAGCGGCGCCAGCGGGTGTTGCTTCAGCCAGTCGACCACCAGATCGGTGAGCGTCTCCAGCCGGTTGCCGTGCAACACCATGAAACCGTTGTGCATCGCCGCCTTCCCCTGAGCATCCCGTATCGACGGCCCGGGCGGGCCGCCCGCCAAGCCTAAGCGACTCACCCGCAAAGAAAAAGTCCCGCCTCAGCGGGACTTTTTCTTCAACCATGAATCGGCAGAAAGGCCCGAGTCAGGATTCCATCGCCGCCAGTTCTTCGTCGAAGAAAAACTGGTCTTCGCCAAAGGCTGGTTCGAGATGGTTGAGCCAGGTCGCTTCTTCGTTGTACTTGGCGAAGAAGGGACGCTGCACCCAGTCCGGGTTGCGGCCTTGGATCAGGCGCAGTACGAACACCTTCTCGCCGGCCACCTCGGTGACGCCCTGGATTTCCACCTTGCCCGGGTGGCTGGACATGCTCGGGCCGCGGGCGGTGCGCGCCAGGCCGGAAACCTGCTTCATGGCCTCGCGGTAGATGTGCCAGGCGCGGGCCAGCGGCACTTCGAAGTAGCGGCGGGCGCCGGTGTCCCGTTCCACGAACATGTAGTAAGGGACAATGCCGAGCTCCACCTGGGTCTGCCAGAGGCGCGCCCAGTCGTCGGCGTTGTCGTTGATGTGCGCCAGCAGCGGGCCCTGGGCGCGGATCTGAGCGCCGGTTTCGCGTACCCGGGCGATCGCTTCCCGGGCGATGGCCGGTTCCAGTTCGCGCCAGTGGTTGTAGTGGGCCATCAGCGCCAGGTGCTTGCCGGCCGCCTGCACTTCACGGAACAGGTCGAGCAGGTCGTCGGCGTCCTTGTCGGACACCACCCGCTGGGGCCAGAAGGTGAGCGCCTTGGAGCCGATGCGGATGGTGCGGATCTGCTCCAGTTCCAGCAGCGGTT
>JBFJUC010000213.1:0-4705 GCA_041624875.1 Alcanivorax sp. | reverse complement strand
TTCCACCTGGCGCAGGCGGAAGGCGCGCTCGATCAAGGTGTCGCGGCGGGCGTCGCCGGGCCAGGCTTCGGCCAGCGTGCGCGCCAGGGTGAACAGCACCGGCCGTGTCGCCAGTTCGATCACGGCGCCGGCCTGGCGCACGCTGTAGCGGCAGGCGTCCACCACCAGGGTGGGGGAGGCGAACAGCGCTTCCACTTCATCAAGCCGCACCGGTCGATCTTCGTCGTGCGTTACCAGTCGGGCGGCCGGCGCCTGCAGCACCCGGGCGGCCTTGTCCACTTCGTTGATCAGGGCGGCGATGCCTGAGCGTCGCGCCACTTGACCGGCGTGGCCCAGGGCGGTGCGTGCGGTGGCGGTATCGAGTCGGCGCAGGGCGATACCGGCGACGGCCAGCTGGTGGGTGGCCTGCAAGGCCGGGGGCAGGACCTCGGTATTGAGGGCGTTGAGCTGTTGCTCGGCGTCGTCGAGCCGGCCGATCAGCAACAGACGGTGAATCGCCAGGTAGCGAGCGTGGGCGGCGTTCACGGTATCGCCGTGGCGCTGCAGGGTCTCCCGCGCCGCGTCCAGCGCCTTGGAGGAGGCGTGCAGGTCGCGGGCGGCCAGCGCCACCTCCGCCTCGGCCACCACGCAGCGGGCGCGCGCCACCGTTTCCTTTGTGGTGAAGGCCCGCGCCGCGCGCCGCAACAGCGCCCGGGCGCGGGCCAGGTCGCCGAGCTGCGCCATGGCGATGCCGCGCAACGCCAGCGCCGGCGCGTCGTCGCGCAACGAGACATGGTTCAGCGCCCGCAACGGGTCGCCGCCGGCCAGGGCCCGCGCCGCCGCTGAAATCAGCGAATCCATAGGGGTGCCACCATCTGTCTCCGCCTGTTATAACCGCCCTGAGTCTAGCAGTGTTGAACGAACGCGTGACGCGCGAGGTAGACCATGAAAGTGAAACGTATCATGGCCAACACGGCCACTTCCGATTTGGACAAGGCCGACCGCTTTTACGGCGACATTCTTGGCCTGGAACGGCTAATGGACCACGGCTGGTTCCGCACCTATGGCTCCCATGAAACCATGATGGTGCAGGTGAGCTTCGGGTCCGAGGGCGGCTCCGGGACGCCGGTGCCCGATCTGTCCATCGAGGTGGACGATCTGGAAGGCGCTCTGTCCCGCTTTAATGATGCCGGTGTACCGATTGAGTACGGCCCGATCAGCGAGCCCTGGGGGGTGCGGCGCTTCTATGTGCGTGATCCGTTCGGCAAGCTGCTCAATATCCTTCAGCACGAGTGAACCCTGTGGCGTGCCGGGTAACCTAATGTCCACCTTGTTTGGCACGAAAGGCCCGTTACAGGTCCGCCCGCCGGCGCCATGATGGTGGCCGAATTGGTAAAGGGGCTGACTATGCAAATCGATCCGAGCACGCCGGTGATGGTCACCGGCGCCACCGGCTACGTGGCCGGCCGTCTGGTGGAGCGTTTGCTGGAAGAGGGCGTCACCGTGCACGCAGCGGTGCGCAACCCGGATGACAGCCACAAGCTTCAGTATCTGAACGCCATCGCTGAAAAGACGCCGGGCAGTATCCGCTACTTCAAGGCGGACCTGCTCTCCCCCGGCTCCTACGCGGAGGCCATGGCCGGCTGTTCGGTGGTGTTTCACACCGCGTCGCCGTTCACCACCACGGTGAAGGACCCGCAGAAAGAGCTGGTGGAACCGGCGCAGCTGGGCACCCGCAATGTGCTGGAGACCGTCAACGACACCCCGTCCGTGAGGCGGGTGGTGCTGACCAGCAGCTGCGCGGCGATCTACGGCGACAACGCGGACCTGAAGCACACCACCAACGGCGTGTTCACCGAAGCGGACTGGAACACCAGTTCGTCCCTGAGCCATCAGCCCTACGCCTACTCCAAGACCGTGGCGGAAAAAGAAGGCTGGAAAATCGCCGACGCCCAGGACCGCTGGGATCTGGTCACCATCAATCCGTCCCTGGTGGTGGGGCCGGGTATTAACCCGAACGCCACCTCGGAAAGTTTCGATATTCTGCGTCAGTTCGGCGATGGCACCGCGAAGCCCGGCGTGCCCGATGTGGGCATCGGCGTGGTGGACGTGCGTGAGGTGGCCGAAGCGCATCTGCGCGCCGCCTGGCTGCCTGAAGCCAATGGCCGCTATATCCTCTCCGGCCATGACACCGACTTCCCGGAGATGGCCGCCGTGCTGCGCCGCCGCTTCGGCAAGAAATACCCGATCCCCAAGCTTACCCTGCCCAAGGCCGCCGTGTGGCTGGTCGGGCCCGTGGTGAACAAAACCCTCACCCGCAAGTTCGTCAGCCGTAACGTCAATCTCCCGTGGCGAGCCGACAACAGCCGTAGCCGCGAGCAGCTCGGCATCCAGTACCGCCCGTTGGACCAGTCCCTGAACGAATTCTTCCAGCAGCTGGTCGACAGCGGCCAGTTGAAGAAGTAACAGCGCCGGCCCGTCCGGGCGATGGGGGGCTGGCCCACGGGGTGGCGTTGTACGGTGATTACTCTACACTTCTAGCTGTCTTTGACGCCGACGATGAGATAGGCCATGCCCCCCACTGATCCTTATTCCCACGATCAGGCGCACCACGCCGAAACCGCGAACCGCGATGATTTAACGGAGTGGTCGTTGTTCTCGCTGGCGACCCTGTTCGACTCGCTCCCTGAGGCCGTGGTAGTGGCGGACCGTGAGCGCCGGGTGCGGTATGTCAATACGGCGGCGGTGACGCTCTTCGGGTACAGTCTGCAAGACTTGCAGGGCCGGAAGACCGAAATTCTGTATGCGGACCCGACCGACTTCCTGAACCTGGGCAAGGAGCGTTATAACCCACAGGCGGACCCGGTCTTTTCAGCGTACAGGGTATTATATCGCTCTTCCGACGGCGCCACGTTTCTGGGGCAAACGTCCGCCGGGGGGCTGCCCAGCGCCTCGGGTGAAATCCAGGGATACCTGGCGTTGGTTCGGCCCGCGCGTTCCGCGGAGCAATCCGTTGATACCTTGCAACGGTTGCATTCCATCACCGCCGATACCGAACGGGATCATGGCGCCAGGCTAGCCGCTATCCTTGAGCTGGGAGCGCGGCACTTTGGCTTGGAACTGGCGATTCTGTCCAGCATCCAGGATGACGTGTACCGGGTCGAGCATTGCCACGACCCGGCCGGCGGTGTGTCGCCGGGCAACACCTTTGATCTTGGCGGTACCTATTGCGTGCACGCCCTGGAGGCGGGCGGCCCGGTGGGCTTTCATCACGCCGGGGAGAGTGAGATCCGCACCCATCCGTGCTACCGCGATTTCGGCCTGGAGGCCTATATCGGCAGCCCAATCCAGGTGAACGGCAAGCTGTACGGCACGGTGAATTTTTCCTCGGTGCGGGCCTGTGAGCCCTTTTCCCGTGACGATCTGGTGTTCATGCAGCTGCTGGCGGACACGGTGGGCTACGAGATTCACCAAAATGCCATGCGCGATCAGCTCAGCCTGCTGGCGCGTACCGACGAGCTGACCGGGCTGGCCAATCGGCGTGCCACCATGGAGTCGCTACGCTGGCAAATGGCGTATTCGTTACGTTCGGGCGTGCCGTTGGCTGTCTTGTCGCTGGATCTGGATTATTTCAAGAGTATCAATGACACCTGGGGGCATGCCGGTGGGGATCAGGTGCTGTTGGGGTTCGCCAGGCTGCTCCGCGCGGTGACCCGTGAAGTAGATCTGTGCGGCCGCCTCGGCGGCGAGGAATTCATCGTGGTGCTACCGGATACCGACGCTGGCGGGGGCACGGTAGTCGGCGATCGCCTGCGCCGCCGACTGGCCGAGACGCCCATGTCGGTTTTGGGTAGCGAATCGGTCACCGTCACGGTAAGCGCCGGCCTGACCGAGCTGCAGCCGGGGGATACTCTGGAATCGATGCTCAACCGTGTGGATCGCGCTTTATATCAGGCCAAGCAAAGTGGCCGTGATCGTTTGTGTGTCTCGGAGGCGTAACGGGGTAGACCGGCTCTTGGCGCTAGCCAGGAGCCGGCTGTTTGTTGTGATCCAGGCGGATGCCTAATCCAACCCCATGGCCGCGTCGACGCCGGTTTCCACTGAGGCTTCCGTATCCTGTCGGATCTCCAGGTAGGTGTCGTTGGCCTCGGTATAAGCCGGCCATTGTAGGCTCGGTGGGCTGGGGTTGGCGGTCTTCGCGAAGTTGGTCCACATCGTCATCATCAGTTCGCTGACGGTGGCGTCGTCGGCGCCGTACTGCATGGACAGGAAAATATCCTGGGGGTCGCCATCGCTGCCGGTCACGCCGTTGCCGTTCAGGTCGCCGATTACCGGCTGGTTGCCTTCCGGGGTCAGCACCAGGCCGAGCAGGAAGTTCTGCACCAGCCCGGTGGGATGATTGAACAGGTAGGGCAGTTCGCAACCGTGGCAGCTTTGCAGGCCCAGGGCTTCCCAGCCGTCCGGCACCCGGGTGAATTTATAGACGTACTGGTTGGATTGGTAATCCTGGGAACGCTGTTCCAGCCACACCGGCAGGGCGTCGCGCAGGCTGGTGTAGTCGCCGGCGGTGACGCCGGCCATCAGCGGCACGTCGCTGGGCATGCCATCGAGCACGTTCTGGTAGTAGGTTTTCGGCTGGTAGTAATAGTCCGCGTTGGGCCGGTAGGTCTGGCGCGGAATGTTATTCTCCGCGTCGGCGTCGGTGAAGGCGGTCCAGGGCAGTTGC
>JBFJUC010000212.1:0-4718 GCA_041624875.1 Alcanivorax sp. | reverse complement strand
GCGCCCCCAAAACCGGGGATCAGGCCGCCTGGAAGCCGCGTATGGACAAAGGCATGGACACGCTGGTCAAGCACGTCGAGGAGGGCTACAACGCCATGCCCCCGGGCGGCATGTGTGGCGACTGCTCCAAAGAAGATTATCGTGCTCTCATTGAATACATGACCAAGTAATCCCTGCTCTTGAAGGAAAGGCCATGAAGTGTTTCAAGCTGTTCGTGCTGTTGGCTGCCGTGGTGGCCACCCCCTTCGCCCTGGCCGAGGGCGACCCGGAAGTCGGTAAAGAGAAAGCCCAGGTATGCGCGGCCTGCCACGGTCCGGACGGCAATTCCCCCTCCGGCCAGTATCCGAGTCTGGCGGGGCAGGGCGAGCCCTATCTGATCAAGCAGCTTAAAGCCTTCAAATCCGGTGAGCGTGAGAACGCCATCATGCAGGGCCAGGCCGCTAACCTCAGCGAGCAGGACATGCAGGATCTGGCCGCTTTCTATGCGGAGCAGACCGTGCAGACCGGCCAGGTGAAGGCGGATCTGGTGGAAATGGGCGAGCGTATCTACCGGGGCGGTGACGTGGAGAAGGGCATTCCTGCCTGCGCTGGCTGCCACGGCCCCGCCGGTCAGGGTGTCGACGCCGCCGGGTTCCCGGCGCTGGCCGGCCAGCAGCCCGCCTATATGGAAAGCCAGTTGAGGGCGTTCCGCGCCGTCGGCCGCGAGGACATTGGCGACATGGCCAAGCGTGACAACGACCCGCAGGCGATGATGCGCACCCTGGCGGCGAAGATGAGCGACGCTCAGATTCAGGCGGTGTCCAGCTTTGTAGCCGGTCTCTCCGCGCCGGAGCGCGACAGCGAATAAGCGCCGCTGTTGAACGGTGTGCGATGAAAAGGCAGCCTCGGGCTGCCTTTTTTATGGCCGCCGTTCATGGGCAAAACGGCGCCAATGCGGTAATAATGCAACTTTCGTGAAAAGGTCCGGTGGTGGGGAGCATTTTCGCTTTGCCACGGTCCTATCTGCGACGATTCAAGTGGAACAGCCAACAACAAGGAGAACCTCATGTTGCGAACGGTCATGGCGCTGCTGCTCGGCCTTACACTCACGACGGTGGCCTGGGCGCAGCAGTCCGGCGGCGAACACGCCCGCTACGCGGAAGGGACCCACTACAAGGTGCTGGACGCGCCGGGCAACGTGGACGATCCCGACAAGGTGGAAGTGCGCGAGTTTTTTTCCTACATCTGCCCGCATTGCTTCAGCCTGGAGCCGATTGTCGAGGACTGGCTCAAAGACAAGCCGGACTACGTGAACTACGTGCGCTCGCCGGTCACCTTCCTGCGTAACGCGGAGCCCCTGGCCCGCGCCTACTATGTCGCGGACGTCCTCGATAAGGTGGATGAAGTTCACAAGCCCCTGTTCGATGCGATTCACAAGCACCGGGAACCGCTGTTCACCCCCACCGCGCTGGCGGACTTCTTCGAGAAGTACGGCGTGGAAGAGGATGAGTTCAACCAGCTCTACAGCTCGTTCGGGGTGTCCACCAAGCTGCGTCAGACCGATGCGCTGGCCCGTGATTACCAGATTCGCGGCGTGCCGTCTTTCGTGGTCAACGGTAAGTATCTGATTCTTCGTGAAGGCCTGCGTAACAATCAGGAAATGTTCGATGTGATCGACTTCCTGGTGGAGAAGGAGCGCCGCTAGCCCTTTCGGGAGTTCAAACGGAATGCTGTTGGAGCGCGCGCGAACCGCGTACCAGTCCTGGAAAACCCGGCCCGCCGGGTTTTCCTTTGCCCGCGAAGGCCACCGCCGCACCCGCCGGGTGCGCGAGATTACCCTGCCGGACGACACTCTCAGACTGCTCAGCTTCAATATTCAGGCGGGCATTGGCACCAGCCGGTTCCGGGAGTATTTCACCGGCAGCTGGAAGCATCTGGTGGCGCACCCGCGCAGTGTGGAGACCATTGAGCAGATCGCCGATGTGGTCCGCCACTTCGATGTAGTCGGTCTGCAGGAAGTGGATGGCGGCAGTTTGCGTTCGCGCAATGTCAATCAACTGGTCCATCTGGCCTCGCTGGCCGATTTCCCCTTCTGGCATCAGCAGCTTAATCGCAACCTGGGCCGGCTGGGCCAGTTCAGCAACGGCTTTTTAAGCCGGCTGACGCCCTATGCCGTAGAGGACCATATCCTGCCCGGCCTGCCTGGGCGCGGCGTGATTCTGGTCAAGTTTGGCCACCCGGTGGAGCCGCTGGTGCTGGCAGTGGTGCATCTGGCGCTGGGCGAGAAAATGCGCAACACCCAGCTGGCCTACATCACGCGGTTGTTGTCGCCGTTCCGGTACGCGGTGGTGGTGGGTGATTTCAACTGCCGGTTGGAACACCTGGGGCATTCACCGCTGGCGGCGCTGGGGCTGCGCGCCGTGGAGGGCGACCTGAACACCTTTCCGAGCTGGGCCCCGGATCGGCACATCGACCATATTCTGGCTTCCCCCGAGCTGGAAGTCAGTCACAGCCGGGTACTCACCGACTGCCTGCTTTCCGACCATCTGCCTCTGGCCACGGAAATCCGCATCCCCGACGCGGTCCGTGCCGCCACCCTGGAACACCGGTTGCCGCTGATCGATTGAGCGTGCCGCTGTACGTTTAGTCCAGTTTGATGGGCGGCGCCTCCCGCGGGCGCAGGGCCGGCGACAGGAGGATGCGTGCCGCCAGCTCGTTCTGCCGGCGGGTGCCGGTTTTCCGGAACACCGATTTTAGCTGCCCGCGTACCGTATCCACGGACAAGGACAGGCGCGCCGCCAGGGTCTTGAGATCGCTGCCCTCGGCGATCGCGGCGGCCACGCGGGCTTCCGCCGGCGTCAGGTCAAACAGCTCGGTCACTCGCTGTTCATCCACCGCGCCCTCGTATTCCGGCGCATGGAAGTACACCAGCGCGCGGCCTTGCGGCGCCAACAGCGCGCCACTGAGGCCCGGCGCGATGGGGCTCACCATGCACACCAGCCTGCCGCCGTCCCGGCGCGGCAGCGACACGGTGCCCCCGGGGTGGCGCCAATCCCGGTCGGCGCCGGCGATGGTGTGCGCCACCAGGGCAAGGAAGCGCTCCCGTGGGCCCTGCCGTTTCGGCGCCAGGCGTCCGTGCCGATAGACCAGGCTTTCCTCGCCGGCGACCAGCGCCTGCGCCCGGTCACAAAGAAACTCCACCCGGCCGCCGTGGCCGAGCACCGCGAACGGTCGGTGGGCCGCCAGCTGCCCACCACGGTTGCCCCATTCCAGCTGCTGCAGATGGCGGGTCAGATCGATGGTCCGCCGCACATGCGGCACCAGCTCATTGAACCAGGCGGTATCAGGGGCCTGGTAGGGGCCCTGGCCACCGGTACGCTGCACCAGTAGCTGAATGGTGTAGTCGTCGGTTTGGTAGACCGTGCCGCAGACACCGTGGTGGATATCCAGCTCGCGGGCCCAGTCGTTATAGAACTCGGTCTGATAGAAACGGCGCTGGCGGCAGGAGAAATCCAGATAAGTGGAGTACAGGCGGCCGGCGGGCTTGTCGCGCAATTCCGGACGCCACGGGCACGAGTTGACGAAATAATCCACATAGTCCTGGTGGGCGCGGTCGTCGATGTTGATCTTGGTGCTGGAGCGCACCGTCTCCGCCGCTTTATCCAGCACCAGCAGGCGGGCCGACCGGGAGTGGCTGACGGTGACCAGTTGACGCAGAAAATGCCGCCACAGCGACGGGTCCCTGGTCGTGGCGTAGAGTGTATCCAGAAGTGCTTGATGGCTTGCCCCCGAATAGGGAAGCCTGGTCGAACCTTCCATGAAATCCCCGATGTATCCTTGTTCCCCTCCGCTAACTATGTCACAAAACAAGGCGCACCGGGATTACCGCCGCGTTAACGTAACGATCGGATAACCAACTGCAAAATGCCGACACCGCGAATTACGCCGCCGCCGTGGGTGGGGACGCTTACGTGAGAGTGTTCGTCTACGGCACGCTACTGGCCGGGGAGAGCAATCACGGCTGGCTGAAGGGCGCTTCATGCCTGGGCCGATGGGCCACGCCGCCGTTGTTCCGGCTGATCGATCTGGGCCCTTACCCGGTATTATCGCCGGGTGGCCGCACCGCCGTGACCGGCGAGGTCTATCGGATCAGTCGCCTGATGCTGCAGCGCCTGGACGTGCTTGAGGGCTACCCGGCTGACTACCAGCGGCGCCTGATCGACACGCCCTGGGGGCGTGCCTGGGTGTACCTGCGCGCGAGCGCGCCGACCGGGCGGCCACTGCATCATGGCGACTGGCGGCGCCGCTCGTTGACGCATCGCGCCTTTTATCCACTTAGGGGGAAACAACTTGGAACGGGAAGTCATACTGAGTGACGGGCGCCGGTTGGCGGCCACCGAGAAAAACGGCGCCGGCGACACCCTGGTGGTGCTGGTGCACGGCTGGTGCTGCCGACGCAGTGACTGGACCGCCTATCTGGAAAGCGCGCCGGATACGGTGAGCTTTTTGGCGCCGGATCTTCCCGGGCATGGCGACTCCGCGTCGACCCCGGGTACCTGGACGGTGGCCGGCATGGCGCGGGATCTGGCCGATATAGTGCTCGCCCGGCGGCCCGCCAGGGTGGTGCTGGTGGGCCATTCCATGGGCGGCGCGGTGGCGCTGGAGGCGGCGGCGCTGCTGGAATCCGTGGCCGCCGTGGTGTTCGTCGACACCTTCATCATTCCCTACGGCGATCTGTC
>JBFJUC010000211.1:0-4725 GCA_041624875.1 Alcanivorax sp. | reverse complement strand
GGGATTTCGCGATTGAATTCTGCGCCCTGGCGGCGCTGTGCGTGACCCATCTGTCGCGCGTCAGCGAGGAATTGGTGCTGTGGACCAGCGCCCAGTTCAACTTCATCGACCTGCCCGACCGTTTCTGCACCGGCAGCTCGATCATGCCGCAGAAAAAGAACCCGGACGTACCGGAACTGGTGCGTGGCAAGACCGGCCGCCTGAACGGCCATCTGATCGCGCTGCTGACCCTGATGAAGAGCCAGCCGCTGGCCTACAACAAGGACAACCAGGAAGACAAGGAACCGTTGTTCGACGCGGTGGACACCCTGGCCGGCTGCCTGCGCGCCTTCGCCGACATGATCCCGGCCATCGAACCCAACCGGGAAGTAATGCGCGAAGCGGCCCGCCGCGGCTTCGCCACCGCCACCGACCTGGCGGATTACCTGGTGCGCAAAGGCGTGGCCTTCCGCGACGCCCACGAAATCGTCGGCAAGGCGGTGGCCCTGGGCGTGGAGAAGAAAAAGGATCTCAGCGACATGAGCCTGGCCGAGTTGCGCCAGTTCAGCGATCAGATCGACGACGATGTGTTCGAGGTGCTGACCCTGGAAGGCTCGGTGAGCGCCCGCGATCACATCGGCGGCACCGCTCCGGATCAGGTGCGCGCCGCCGTGAAGCGCGGCCGCGACGCGCTGCGCTGAGCGCGGCGTGCACGGCCGCCGCATCGTGTCACCGAAGAGAAGCGGCTATACTGCACGCCATTGCATCCATAACGCCGGAGTCGATCGCATGCGCGCGGTTTTCCTATTGATAGTCATGACGGCCCTGCTCGCCGGCTGCGGCCAGAAGGGGCCGCTCTACAAGGCCTCTGACCGCCCCGAGTCGGCCCAGCCGCTGGGCGGCGACCGCCTGGACGACGACACCGACAACGAAGACACCGCCAAGGACGACGACCAGAAATGACCATGGATCCCTTCTCCTACCGCGACGGCGAACTGTTCGCCGAAGAGCTGCCCGTGGCGCAACTGGCGGAACGCTTCGGCACGCCACTGTATCTGTATTCCCGGGACGCCCTGGAGACCCATTACCACGCCTTTGATGACGCCTTCGGCGAGCACCCGCACCGGGTCTGTTACGCGGTCAAGGCGAACAGCAATCTGGCGGTGCTGCAGGTGCTGGCCCAGGCCGGCGCCGGCTTCGACATCGTCTCCGGCGGCGAACTGGAAAGGGTGCTGCGCGCCGGCGGCGACCCGGACAACATCGTTTTCTCCGGGGTCGGCAAAACCGCCGGGGACATGGCCGACGCGCTGAAGGTGGGTATCCACTGTTTCAATGTGGAGTCCGCCGCCGAGCTGGAACTGCTCAATCTGGTGGCCGGCGAGCTGGGCCGGGTGGCGCCGATCGCGATCCGCGTGAACCCGGACGTGGACGCCCAGACCCACCCCTATATTTCCACCGGCCTGAAAGAGAACAAATTCGGCGTCGATATTCAGAAAGCACCGGCGCTGTACCAGCGCGCCGCCGAGCTGCCGCACATCAAGGTGCTGGGTATTGATTGCCACATCGGCAGCCAGCTGACCCGCCTGGCGCCGTTCGAGGACGCCCTGGAGCGGGTGCTGAAACTGCTCGGCGATCTGCAGGCCCTGGGCATCGAGATTCATCACCTGGATCTGGGCGGCGGCCTGGGCGTTACCTACCAGGACGAGGCGCCGCCGGCGCGCTCCGAGTACGTGGCGGCGCTGCTCAAGCACATTCCCGGCGACCTGCCGGTGCACATTGAGCCGGGCCGTTCGATCGCCGCCAACGCCGGCCTGTTCATCACCCAGGTGCTGTTCCTCAAGCCCACCGAGCACCGCAATTTCGCGGTGGTGGACGGCGCCATGAACGATCTGATCCGGCCCAGCCTGTACTCCGCCTGGCAGGAGATCGTGCCGGTGACGCCCCACGAGGCGGATTGCCGCGATTGGGACATCGTCGGCCCGGTGTGCGAAACCGGCGACTTCCTGGGCAAGGACCGGGCGCTGGCGCTGGAAGCCGGCGACTATCTGGCGGTGCGCTCCGCCGGCGCCTACGGGTTCGTGATGGCGAGCAACTACAACAGCCGCAACCGGCCGGCGGAAGTGATGGTGGACGGCGACCAGGCGTTCCTGGTGCGCGCCCGCGAAACCGTGGACGAGCAGCTGCGGTTGGAGACGCTGCTACCCTAACTTTCTACCCGGTAACCGCCGCCGCCCTGGCTGAGCTTGCCGTGCAGAAACGGCAACGCCTCTTCCATCTGCCCGGCCAGGGTCCAGGGCGGGTTCAGCACCACCAGCCCGGACCCGGTCATGCCCCGGACGGCGCCGTCATTGAGTACATTCAATTCCACCCGCAGGTGCTTGTCCGCCAGCCCCATCAGGCCGCGCGCCAGATAATCCGCCCGGCGGCGCTGCAGCATCGGATACCAGACCACGAAGCAGCCGGTGTTAAACCGTTTGATCGCCTCTCGCACGCCGGCCACGGTGGCGCGGTCGTCGCCGCTCAGTTCGTAGGACGGGTCCACCAGCACCAGACCGCGCTTGTGCGCCGGCGGCAACAGCGCCTTGACCCCCGCCCAGGCGTCCTGCTTGTACACCCGCACCCGGCGGTCGCCGCGAAAATGAGCCTCCAGCAAAGCGGCGTCGGTGCTGTGCAGCTCGGTCACCTGCAGCCGGTCCTGATCGCGCAGCAGCGCGGCGCTGATCGCCGGCGAGCCGGGATAATGGCTGAGCCCGCCCGGCCGACTGAAACGGCTGATCAGATTCAAGTAGCGGTTGATTACCGGCAGGCCGGTGCTGGCGCCGTACAGGCGCGCGATGCCTTCCTGGTATTCCCCGGTTTTCTGCATGTGCTCGGAGGCGACCTCATAAACCCCGGCGCCGCCGTGGGTATCATGCACCACGAACGGCTTGTCCTTGAGCAGCAGGTGGTCGAGCACCGACACCTGCACCAGATGCTTGAGTACATCGGCGAAGTTTCCGGCGTGGTAGGAATGGCGATAGGAAAGCATCAGGACATCCGGCGGTTGGGAGCGTGCATTGTAGCGTCTCCTTCACCGCTGTTCCTAACCGGCTCGCGGCCTTACAATGACGCTTTCCCGCAACCCGACTCCGGACGCCGCCATGCGACTGCGCTTCACTAAAATGCACGGCCTGGGCAACGATTTCCTGGTGCTGAACGGCTGCGACCAGCCGCTGCCCGAGGACGGTCCGCCGTTGCCGGTGGCGGATCTGCGTCGGCTCGGCGACCGGCACTTCGGGGTCGGCTTCGACCAGATGCTGGTGGTGCAGCCGCCCCGCCACGAGGGCGTGGATTTCCGCTACCGGATTTTCAATTCCGACGGCTCGGAAGTCAGCCAGTGCGGTAACGGCGCGCGCTGCTTCGCCCGCTTCGTGCGCGACGAAGGGCTTACCGACAAGCACCGCATCCGCGTGGAAACCGCCGCCGGCGAGATGACCCTGAACGTCACCGACGACGGTCTGGTCACGGTGGACATGGGCGCGCCGCTGTGGGCGCCGGAGGCGATTCCCTTCCGTGCCAAACAGGAAGCGGACACCTACATTCTGGTGTCGGGCAACAACGCCTACGAGATCTCCGCGGTGGGCCTGGGCAACCCCCATCTGGTGATGCTCACCGAAAACGTGGACACCGCCCCGGTGGCCACCCTGGGCCCGGAGCTGGAGCACCACGAGCAATTCCCGGAGCGGGTCAACGTGGGCTTCATGCAGATCGTCAGCCGCCGCGAGATCCGCCTGCGGGTGTTCGAGCGCGGCGCCGGGGAAACCCTCGCCTGCGGCTCCGGCGCCTGCGCCGCGGTGGTATGCGGTCAGCGCCGCGGCCTGCTCGACGACACCGTCACCGTGCATCTGGCCGGCGGCGACCTGCAGGTTCACTACGACGGCAGCGGCGGTATCCGGATGACAGGCCCCGCCAGCCGTGTCTATGATGGCGAAATCGACGTAGCGGGCCTGTCCCCGGACCCGGGCCTCACCACGGAGCCTTCGGCATGACCGACAACACCAAGCTGAGCGCCGACAAGGTGGCCGCCTTTCTGCGCCAGAACCCGGAATTTTTTCAGCAGCGCTCCGACCTGCTGGAACTGATGCGCCTGCCGGACCCGCGCGGCCCGGCGGTCTCGCTGCTGGAGCGTCAGGCGGCGATCCTGCGCGAGCGCAATCAGGAGCTGCGCGAGCGGCTCAACGGCCTGATCGACGTGGCCCGAGAGAACGACCAGCTGTTCGAGCACACCCGCCGCCTGACCCTGGCGCTGCTGGAAGCACGCAGCACCGACAAGCTGCTGCGTCAGTTGCTGCGCAGCCTGGAAGACGAATTCCGCTGCGACACCGTGGCCCTGTTGTTGCACGACCGGGAGGCCAAACTGCTTGGCGAGGTGCGCAAGCAGGTGCGCTTCGTCGATCCGGACGATCTGCCGCAGCCGCTGGCGCCGCTGCTGCGCACCGGCAAGGCGGTGTGCGGCGTACTGCGCGGCGAAGAGCTGCAGGCGCTGTTCCAGGACCAGGCCGATCAGGTGCGCTCCGCCGCCGTGGTGCCGCTGGAACACAATGGCCGGCTCGGCATTCTCGCCATCGGCAGCCGCGACGCCATGCACTTCCGCAGCTCCATGGGCACCCTGTTCATCACCCATATCGGCCAGGTGCTCAGCCGCCGGCTGGTGGATGTCAGCCGGCCGGCCTCGCCGCGCCAGGCGCAACGTGCCTGAGCGCGGCG
>JBFJUC010000210.1:0-4837 GCA_041624875.1 Alcanivorax sp. | reverse complement strand
GCTACCGGGACGGTGGCGGCGAATGGGACGAATCGGTGCTGGCGCTGGCCCTGGCGGTGGCGGCACTGCGCTTCTGGTTGTCGCGGCTGGCCGGGCCGGTGTCCGGTGAGTCGGAAGGCCAGGGCAGCAAGGACCCGGCGGAGTTCGCGCGTATTTTCGGCTATCGCTTCAACGCCCTGGGCCAGTCAGAATCAGATGATTGAGGTGCGCCAGCCAGTCGGCTTCCCGCCATAGCCAGGGGGTGTGCGGTCGGGCCAGGCTGGTGGGCGTCATCACCGCCACGCCGTCGGCCACCGCCTTGGCCACCAGCGCCTCGGTGAACCCGCCCCAACCCCGGGGCAAACGCTCCGGGGGCGCCTGCGGGTTCAGATACCCTTCGCCGAGCACCGGCTGCAGACGCCGCAGGCGGGTGAACGCCAGCCGGCGCTGCAATTGCTCCTGCAGGCGGCCGCGCCAGTGCTCGCCGGTGGCCTCCATCAACGCCCGCCGCAGGGGCGCACCCAGGCGCCGGTCGAGCAGGCCCGGCACCGGCAAATCGGCGCCGGTGGCCAGCCGGTAGCGCGGGTCATCGTCCAGCCACAGCCCCAGCTCCAGGAAATCCAGCTCGCTGGTGTCCAATTGCCGCAGATGATCGGTCTCGCCGGCGGCGGCACTGACACCGAAATGGATCGAGGGAAACAGAGCGCGCAGGGCGCGTGGCACTTCCAGCAGGTACTGCTCTACCGCCTGTTCCTGCTCACTGCCCCAGCGCTGCGGCAGGGGCCGCTGCGGCGGCTGGCCGAACACCCGCCGGATGACGCCGTGGCTCCAGGGAGGAAACGGAAAATGGTGGCAGAAATCCACCGCCACCACGGTGTCCAGGTGGCCCCATTCGCGTACCAGCTCCAGGGTCTGCGCCCAGACGTCGATGAAGTCGGCGGGGCGGCGCACGAACGACCGGCGGGCGCGACTGTCGGCGATGAAAAAGCCACTCAGCCACAGCTTCAGGCCACGGTCGGCGGCGGCGGTGAGCAGGCGCCGGAACGCCTTGCGAATCTGCACGGTTTCGGCGCCGGCGCCGATGCCCAGGCGGGCGTCCGGCTCGGCGAAGATCTCGCAGCGGTCCAGGTGGACGCTGTCGGCCGGCGCGGCCAGCAGATGTGGATAGGGGTCCAGGCGCACGGCATTGAAGCCACGTTCCACCGCTTCGTCGAGGGCGCGCTCCACGGCACCACCACCGGGGCCGTATTCGCGCCGCAGCGGCCAGGCGTAATCCCAGCATGTGAGCGCGAGCCGGCCCAGGTCCGGCAGGACCGCCATGGCCGATTCGTCTTGCGCACCCTGCGACTGCCCCATGCCTTCTCCTCGACCCGACAAACGCATCAGCATACCGGTTTCACGCGCCGGCTCAATGCACCCGGTCGGGCCAAAACACGGCGCCCGGGCCAGTCCACCGTCATGGCGCCAGGCAGGTCGCGAACGCCGCCGCCACCCGCTCGCTCAGCCAGCGGCTGTAATCATCCCCCTGGCGCCGTGCCGGCACGTCGCGCCCGAGCGGGTCCAGCGCCACGCGCTGGCAGTCCGGGCACAGGCGCGCCACCAGGTCGGGCTGGGCCTCCGGTTCGAGAATCGCGCAGCGCACCTGTTCGGCTTCCAATTGTTGCGCCAGCGCCACGAAGCGGCGGCTGCTGGGACCGGCACCCAACTGCTCGCTGATGATCACCGGCGCGCGCAGGCCCAACCGCTGCTGAAAGTAGCCCCAGGGGTGGTGGAAGGTCAGCCAGGGCGTGTCAGCGACCGGCACCAGGCGCTCGCGCAGCGCCGTCTCGGTCTGTTCCAGCCCGGCCAGGAACGCCGCCGGCTGCCCCTCGGGCAACGTATCGCGGGCGCCCAGCGCCTCGGCAAGCACCGCCATGTTGCGCGGGTCCAGCCACAGGTGCGGGTCGAGTTCGCCGGGTTCGTGGTGGTGCCCGTGATCGTGCTCGCCGTCGTGGCGGTGGCCGCCTTCCCGGCGGGTCACGCCGGGCAGGGACAACAGCGCCAGGCTGTCGCCGTCACGTTTGGCCGCCAGACTGGCCACCGCCGGTTCCGCCGCCTCGCCCAGCCACACCAGCAGGTCGGCGCGGCGCAGAGTGAGCATCTGGCGCGGGGAGAGCATCGGGTTGTGCGGATTCTGGTTGGCGTCCAGCAGGGTAACCACCTCGGCGCTGTCGCCGTACAGGTCACGCAGCACCATCGCCAGGGGCTCGACGCTGGCCACCAGGGTACGCGCCGGCAACGGCGCGCAAAGCGCCAATAAAACAGGGACGAGCAGGTATCGCATGGGTATGTCCGGAATCGTGGAAATGCTCATCGAGAGCGTCAGACCAATCAGTGTGCCCGAGCCGTCAAGCCCCAACGGTCGCGCCGGGCCCAAGCGATTGACCGGGCAAATAGTATATCATCACCGCTTTGTTCAACGGGGGCTCTCAAATGTCGCAGCTGCGGGCTGACACAGGGACACTGGTGGCGGTGCACGGCGCCGGCCTGGCGTATGGCGCGCACAGTGTGCTCGACGACGTGTCCCTGACCCTGGAGCCGGGCCGCATCACCACGCTGATCGGCCCCAACGGCGCCGGCAAAAGCACCCTGGCGCGGCTGGTGCTGGGCCTGGCGCGGCCCGATCGCGGCCGGGTGGAGCGCCGTCCGGGCCTGCGGGTGGGCTATATGCCCCAGCACCTGCAGGTGGACGAAAGCCTGCCGCTGACCGTGGACCGCTTCCTGTGGCTGGCGGCGCCGGGGCGCACCCGGGCACGCCGCGACGCCCTGCAACGTACCGGCGTCGCCCACCTGCGCCGGCGTGCGGTGCGCGGCCTGTCCGGCGGCGAGATGCAACGGGTGCTGCTGGCGCGGGCGCTGCTGCGCAAGCCCGACCTGCTGGTGCTGGACGAGCCCGCCCAGGGCGTGGACGTGTCCGGCCAGGACGCCCTCTACGGCCTGCTCGGCCAGGTTCGCGACGAAACCGGCTGCGGCATTCTGCTGATTTCCCATGACCTGCATCTGGTGATGGCACGCACCGACCAGGTGGTGTGCCTGCATCACCATGTGTGTTGTTCCGGCACACCCGAGGCGGTCAGCCGCGATCCGGCCTATCACCGCCTGTTCGGCCCCAGCGGTGGCATGCCCAACCTGGCGGTGTATACCCACGATCATGACCACGACCACGATCTGAGCGGCGACCCGCACCACGACCACCACGGACACACGGGGGGCCACCATCATGATTGAACTGCTCGCGCCGGCACTGCTGGCGGGCCTGGCGGTGGCTCTGGTGGCCGGCCCCATGGGGTCCTTCGTGGTGTGGCGCCGGATGGCGTTCTTCGGCGACACCCTGGCCCACGGCGCCCTGCTGGGCGCCGCCCTGGCCCTGGCCCTGGACGTGAACCTGTATCTCGCCGTGGTGGTGGCCTGCCTGACCATCGCCGCCGCCCTGGTGGGGCTGCAGCAACAGCGCCAGATCACCGGCGACACCCTGCTGGGCATCGTCGCCCACACCACCCTGGCGCTGGGGGTGATCGCCCTGAGCCTGCAGAAGAGCGTGCAGGTGGATCTGTTCGCCTACCTGTTCGGCGATCTGCTGGCGGTGAACTGGCGCGACGTGCTGGCGCTGTGGGCCGGCGCAGTGCTGATTCTGGTGCTGCTGGCGTGGCACTGGCGAGCCCTGCTCAGCATCACCGTGAACGAAGACCTGGCCCAGGTGGAAAGCGTGCCGGTGACCCGCACCCGGCTGATCCTGATGCTGCTGCTGGCACTGCTGATCGCCGGCGCCATCCGCACGGTCGGCGTGCTGCTGATCACCTCGCTGCTGGTGATTCCCGCGGCCGGCGCCCGCCGCCTGTCGCGCACCCCGGAACAAATGGCCGCCCTGGCCAGCCTGCTGGGGCTGGCGTCGGTGTCCCTGGGGCTGGCGGGGAGCTGGTACGCCGACACGCCGGTGGGGCCGTCGATCGTGGTGGCCGCCGCCCTGCTGTTCGGCGTCACCCTGCTACGCCGCCCCGATTCCTAGCCGTTTTATGGCCCTGGAGAAACGCCCGTGATCGCCAAAGACCGTGCTCTGGACCGCCGCATCTGGCTGCTGGCGTGGCCATTGCTGCTGTCCAATATCACCGCACCGCTGCTGGGGCTGGTGGACACCGCCGTGGTCGGCCATCTGGATTCGCCGGTCTATCTGGCGGCGGTGGCGCTGGGCAGCAACTTCTTCATGTTCCTCTACTTCTCGTTCAACTTCCTGCGCATGGGCACCACCGGCTTCACCTCCCAGGCGCGCGGCGCCGGTGACGCCACCCTGGTGGTGCTGCTGCGGGCACTGCTGTTGTCGACCCTGGTGGGCAGCGCGCTGATCGTGCTGCAGCCATTGCTGCGCGACGCCGGCCTGTGGCTGCTGGGCGGCAGCGCCGAGGTGCAGGGGCTGGCGCGGGAGTACATCGGCCTCCGCATTCTCGGCGCGCCGGCGGCGCTGGGGAATTTCGCGCTGATCGGCTTCGCCATCGGCCTGCACCGCACCAGCGTGCCGCTGAAAATGACGGTGCTGATGCACAGCAGCAACGTGGTGCTGGATGTGCTGCTGGTACAGGTGTGGCATTTCGACGTGCGTGGCGTGGCGGTGGCCAGCGCCGTATCCGAATACCTGGGCCTGGCCGGCGGGCTGTTCTGGCTGCGCCGGGAAATCTTCGGCGCCGCCTGGCGGTCGCTGCCGGTGGGCGCGCTCAAACAGGTGGCGCCGATGCTGCAACTGCTGGCGGTGAACCGGGATATTTTTATCCGCAGCCTGGCGCTGCTGACGGTGTTTTTCTTCTTCACCGCCCAGGGGGCGCGGCTG
>JBFJUC010000209.1:0-4853 GCA_041624875.1 Alcanivorax sp. | reverse complement strand
TGGCCGGCCATGCGTTGTTGGCAGCGGACCAGCACTTCACGGCGCTCTTCCACCGGCAACAGGCCCCAGTAGCTGATTTCACGACCGGTGCGGAAACAGCCCACGCAGATATCGTCGCCGTCCAGGGCACATATCGATACGCAGGGCGAGACCGGATCCTGACGCGCCACCGGGGCGCCGTGAAAGTCCGGGTCTTTATTGAAAGCGCTCATCGATTTCCAGGTGCTCTTCGAAGTGTTTGGCGTGGGCGGCGTAGTGCTGGCTGCTCATGGTCAGCATTGCCTTGTGGCCGTCGGAGATCTCCTTGACCACCTTGGCCGGCGCGCCCATCACCAGGGAGTTGTCGGGGATTTCCATGCCCTCGGGTACCAGCGCGTGGGCGCCGATGATGCAGTTCTTGCCGATTTTCGCCTTGTTCAGCACTACCGCATTGATACCGATCAGGCTGTTATCGCCGATGGTGCAGCCGTGCAGCATGACCTTGTGACCGACGGTGACGCCGTTGCCGATCCTCATCGGCACGCCCGGGTCCACATGCAGTACGGAGTTCTCTTGCACATTGGTGTTGTCGCCGATCTCGATCAAATCGTTGTCGCCGCGGATCACCGCGCCGAACCAGACGCTGCTGTTGGCGCCCAGCACCACCGAACCGATTACCGTGGCGTTGGGCGCCACCCACTGGCCTTCACCACGCAGTTCCACGCGGCGGCCTTCCAGTTTATAGATCATTGTTCACCTGTCAGGTCGAAACGCACATCGGCGTCGTACACATGATTGATCAAGTCCAGAATCATGAAGGCGGTGAGCCCCCAGATTCGCTTGTCCTCGTAATAGTAGCTGGGCATGCGCAGGCGGCGGCCGTAAAAATCGATCGGCGGCGACAGCTCCGGCTCCTCTTCCAGGAAAAAGCTCAGCGGCACCTGGAAGATGGTCTCGATTTCGCCGGGCTCGGGGGTCAGGTCCACGCCCACCCGCACCACGCCCACGAACGGAGTCACCTTCATACCGAACCGGGACGCCAACGGCGACAACTGGCCGACCACCTCGACTTCACGCTGGGCCAGGCCCACCTCCTCATGGCTTTCACGCAGGGCGGTATGCAGCAGGTCGCGGTCGCCAGGGTCCCGTTTGCCGCCGGGAAACGCCACCTCGCCGGCGTGAGTGGGCATGCCCTGAGCGCGGACGGTCAGTATCAGTTCCGGATCGGGCTGGTCGACGAACGGCATCAGCACGGCGGCTTCCGGCAAATCCACCGGTAAGTCATTGAAAGGGTAGGCCGACATGCGCTGCCGGAGTTTCTCTAGCACGGGGTACTCCCTGGTTTGGTTCAAACACCAGTTTGAACAGGCGCCGCGCACCGGGCAAGACCGGATGCCCTCTATTCGCGGCGACACCTGCGCAAACGCCCTAATTGCCGATCCACCGCCAAGCCATTAGGCTGTCGTTTCCTCATCCAATGAGGCCCCATAAGCAGGCGAGAGCATTAATGAAATATTGCAGCCAGTGCGGCGAAGAGATTCTGTTCTCCATCCCCGAAGGGGACAACCGGCCCCGCTATTGGTGCAACCACTGCGGCGTGATCCACTACCAGAACCCGAAAATCGTGGTCGGCGCGATCCCGGTCTGGGAAGGCCGCTTCCTGCTCTGCAAACGCTCCATCGAACCGCGCGTGGGCTACTGGACCCTGCCCGCCGGCTATATGGAAAACGGCGAAACCCTCCAGGAGGGCGCCGCCCGGGAAACCTGGGAAGAGGCCTGCGCCACCGTGGCGATCGGCGACCTGTACACGGTGTTCAACCTGCCGCACATCAACCAGGTCTATATGTTCTTCCTTAGCGAGATGGTCAACGGCGACTTCGCGGCCGGCGACGAAAGCGCCGACGCGGGCCTGTTCTCCGAGGATGAGATCCCCTGGGATGAGCTGGCCTTTCCCACCATCGGCCGCACCCTCAAGTTCT
This sequence comes from Alcanivorax sp., assembly GCA_041624875.1. Taxonomy (GTDB): domain Bacteria; phylum Pseudomonadota; class Gammaproteobacteria; order Pseudomonadales; family Alcanivoracaceae; genus Alloalcanivorax. Next base: position 2,895 of record JBFJUC010000209.1, on the reverse strand, counting down.
TCATTCAGGACCGCGCCAACGGCGGCGAGTTTCCGGTGCGCACTCAAGACATACCGCCTTTGAAGCGCAAACCTTCGCTGGACGACTGAACTGGCGGGGCCCGCTCGCACAATGCCCGCCCCCTGGTCCGAACCTAACCCGGCAGGTCCTCGAGCTTCCACAGGTCGATGGCGGGCTCTTCGTACGGATGCGCCAGCCGCAGGGCGCTGATCGCCGCGCGCAGGTGGTCTTCCATGCAAATGGTTTCCACCCGGAATTCGCGCACCGTTTCGATGCTGCCCTGGTTACCGATGTAGGGATCGCTGCCGTCCAGAGGCCGGAACTGGCCCTGGCCGGCGACCTGAAAGCTGCAGCAGTCATAGTTGCCGATACGGCCGGCGCCGGCCTCGAAGACGGCGTTCTTCACCGCGTCGGCGTGGTCCTCGGGGACGTAGAAGCAAAGCTTGTAGACGGTCATCGGGCCTCCCTGGCGGACCGCCCGGTTTCAGGCGGTCTCGCGGTGGTTGTCGGCGGTCTTGGCGAGGTGCGCGTAAGCATCGCGCAATTGGTAATTGCCCTGGGATGAAATCCAAACCCCGGTGGCGGACACGGTCTGGGTGTCACCGGCGAACACCTTCGCTTCGGTAAGCAGCTTGCGCCCCTCTACCTTCGCCACCCCGGCCTCGAAGCGGATTTCCGTATTCAGCGGCGTGGGCGCCATATAGCGAATATTGAGCGTGCCGGTCATGCCCAGGCCGGTGACGAAATCCTGACACTTGGCCATCAGCATATCCAGCGCCAGGGACAACACACCACCGTGCACCTTGCCCGGCGGGCCCATGAACAGCCGCCCGAAGGTGGCCCGCCCGCGCACGGTGTCGCCGTCCAGCCACAGCTCCAGCGGCGGTGACAGCGGCGTCGCCTGGCCGGTAAGAATTTCAAAGTCGGCCATATCCAGCGCGTCCTGGCGGCTGCCCTTGCCGACGATCAGCCGACCGAGAATGTCACGCATACTGCGATGACCGTGGCCTTCCAAGCGCTCACGCAACGCCCGCGCCTGCGCCGTGTATTCCGCCAGCGCCGCCTCATCCGCATCCAACCGAATCAACTGCTCGCTGATCGCCTTCAACTCACCGGCCAACTCCCGGCGCCGCTCGGACACCGCCGTCGGCGCCGGCGACTCCGCAATCAACATATCAAAATAGTTATACGTCTCGTCCGCCATACTCCCCCACTCCAATCCCGCAAAAGCGCTCAGTCTTTTGATCTTGCCTTTCGCTATCAACTATCAATTATCAACTATCAACTGCTTCTACCCGACCCATTTTCGGGCGTTGGCGAATAGCCGGTACCACGGCCCATTCTCAAACCGGCGCCAGTCATCCGGGATCCAGCTGTTCTGCAACACGCGGAACACCCGCTCCGGGTGCGGCATCATGATGGTGGCGCGGCCGTCATTGGTGGTGAAGCCAGTGACGCCCTGGGCGGAGCCATTCGGGTTGGCGGGGTACTGCTCCGCCGGGTTGCCCAGGCTATCCACGTAGCGCAGTGCCAGCAGCCGCTGTTCGATGTTGCGGTTGAGGGCCTGGTCGCTGATCTCGGCGCGGCCCTCACCGTGGGCCACGGCGATCGGCAGACGGGTGCCGGCCATGTCACGCAGCAGTACCGACGGCGAGTCCTGGATCTCCACCAGTGAGGTGCGCGCCTCGAACTGCTCGCTCAGGTTACGCACGAAGTGCGGCCAGTGCTCGGCGCCGGGAATCAGATCCTTCAGGTTGGACAACATCTGGCAGCCGTTGCAGACCCCCAGCGAGAAGGTGTCCTCACGGAAGAAGAAACGGTTGAAGGCGTCGCGCAGGCCCGGGTTATAGAGAATGCTCTTGGCCCAGCCCTCGCCGGCCCCCAGCACGTCGCCGTAGGAGAAGCCACCACAGGCCACCAAGCCTTTCATATCGTCCAGGCTGACCCGGCCGGCGAGCAGGTCGCTCATGTGCACGTCCATGGCGCTGAACCCGGCGCGATCAAAGGCGGCGGCCATTTCCATGTGGCCGTTAACGCCCTGCTCGCGCAGGATCGCTACCTTGGGGCGGGCGCCAGTATTAATGAACGGGCTGGCCACGTCTTCGCTCATGTCGAAGGTCAGGCGCACGTTCAGGCCCGGGTCATTGGAATCAGCGATCGATTCAAACTCCTGGCGGGCGCAGTCCGGGTTGTCGCGCAGCGCCTGGATCCGATAGCTGGTTTCCGACCACAGCCGCTGCAGGCCCCAACGGGGACGCTCGCGCAACACCGCGCCGCCCAGGCGCAGACGCACCACGTCCTCGTCGTTGACGGTGCCGACACTGTGTACGCAGCCGCCCAGACCGGCGTCCTGGTAGCGCTGGCGCACCGCCTGCACATCGGCGGCGCGCACCTGGATCACCGCGCCGGCTTCCTCGGCGAACAACGCCGCCACCGCTTCCGGGCCGTCGCCGGCGATGTTGTCCAGCACGATGTCCACGCCGGTGCGACCGGCGAACGCCATTTCCGCCAGGGTGGTGAACAGGCCGCCGTCGGAGCGGTCGTGGTAAGCCAGCAGGCGCTCTTCCGCCAGCAGCCGCTGGGTTACCTCGAAGAAGGCGACCAGGTCGTCGGCGTCGTCCAGATCCGGCGCCACATCGCCGACCTTGCCGAACACCTGCGCCAGCGCCGAGCCGGCCAGGCGGTTCTTACCCCGGCCCAGGTCGATCAGCAGCAGCTCGCTGTCCAGACCGGTCTGCAGTTGCGGGGTGGCGGTCAGGCCGATGTCGGTGACGTTGGCAAAGCCGGAGACGATCAACGACAGCGGCGCCACCACGCTTTTATCAATGCCTTTTTCCTGCCACAGGGTGCGCATGGACAGGGAATCCTTGCCCACCGGAATGGCAATACCCAGCT
>JBFJUC010000208.1:0-4876 GCA_041624875.1 Alcanivorax sp. | reverse complement strand
CAGTCCGGCCGCTGCATCCAGTCGCAGTCCTCCACCGCCTGAGGATCGCTGAATTCGCCGGCGGCCACGGCCAGGTCGTACACTGGCAGGGCGTTTTCGAACGGCACCACGTCCTCCGGGTCCAGCAGCGGAAACGGCAGCGCCTCGTAGTCCGCCGCGCGCATCACCGGGTTGGCGGAAGGCGTCTCTATCTGTTCGCGGAACCAGGCGTTGGTCTCCGGGTCCGTGCAGAACACGAAGCAGCCTTTCATGCCCCGGGTCATCAATGTGCGGTAGGTGTTCTTGATGATTTCGTCGGCTTCGCGCTTCGCCGTCTCTGGGTCCTCTTTGTAGAGCTTCCGGATGCCCCGCACCGAACGGTCCATGGACGATCGCTTGCGACCATCGGTCTGGATCTCGCCGTCGCGCACAATCAGATCCGGGCCGATGATCACGCCCACGTAATCCAGCTCGAGACCCTGGATGGTGTGGATACAGCCGATCTGCTCCACCGAGTGTTCCGCCAGGGCCCAAAGGCTGCCGTCCCGGGTCAGGTTCCACTGCGCGGCGAAATCGTGCTCCGGCAGCTCGATATCCATGGCGACCGGGTCTTTCTTGCTCTTCCAGTCCCAGCAATAGCCGGCCACCATGCGCGCGCGGTTATTGGCGTTGCGCGATACGATGGCCTGGCGCAGCGCCTGGGGTGAGTCCACCACTTGAATGTCGTAATCCACGGACTCGAGGTCATCGTTGGCGGTATCGCGGATTTGCAGCAACTGGTCAACGAACGCCAGATACCCGTCCGAGCCACCACAGCGGAACTGCGAGGCGAGGCCCAGCTCCGTGACCTCGGCGCCCAGGCGCTCCGCCCAGCGCCGAATCTCCGCCCGGGAACCCACGTCCTTCAGAGTGACGCGCTGCGCTTCGTCCACAAAGAACACCGACAGCCGCGCCGCCTGCATGATCTCCTTGATCTGGTGCTCACCCTGGTTGCCGTACAGGCCGCTTTTCTCATTCAGGCGATGCGCCTCGTCCACCAGCAACGCCCCGAACGTATCCGGTTCGGTCTCCATGAAGGCGCCGGAGCCACGAAACAGAGTGCTGATGCGGCTCTTCTTGAAGGAGCCGGTGAGCTGAGCCTCGTACACCGCCCGGGGCGCCGCGTTGCGTGAAACGTACTGGGTGGTGATCTCACGGTCGGTCAGGCGCGCCAGCAGGTTGATGGCCAACACGGACTTCCCGGTGCCCGGGCCGCCCTCAACGATCAGCACCTGCCGCTTACCCTGTTGCGCCCGGTGGGCCAGCTCCAGCGCCGTCTCGAACGCCACCTTCTGATCGTCGATCATGACGAAGGCGTCGTTGCCTTGAAGCATGTCCAGCACGGCATCCGCCAGGCTGCGCGACGGGCGAATGCGGCCATTCTCTATGCGGTAAAGCAGGTCCCGGTCATCACCATAACGCACGTGCTGCTTCAAAAAATCGGCCAGCCGCTCCGCGTCCCGAGAAATAAACACCGGCGCCCGGCGGGTGTGCGGCGCGTACACCGGATCGTTCACCGCACGGCCATCGTCCATATTGTGCAGATAGGCACAGGGCACCAGGCGAATGGACTCGGCGCGAACGGTTTCGTTGTAATCCTGGATCAGGCTCGCATAGGTCCACGCCTGATAAGACGGATGGCTGGTCTCGCGCCAGCCGCCGGCCAGCGGCGTGCGGATAATACCGTCCTTCTGCAGCGGCTCGGCCTGCTGCCACTGCTTCAGCTCGACGATCACTGCGGTTTCCTGGCGTTGCTGGTTGGCGCCACTGAGAATGAAGTCGATGCGCTTGCTGGTCAGCGGGATGTGGTACTCCAGGGAAACGCCAGCGTCATCCGGAATCGCCTGATCCAGCATCAGATTGGACATGAACTGCAGAGAGTAGCGCCAGGAGTCCACCTCCTTGGCCGCCACCGAGCGTGACAGCCGGCGCCGGAATTCCAGCAGAATCTTTTCGTGAATACGGTTCAGGCGGACGTCTTCAATGAACGTCTTCTTCTTAGCGGTGTAGACAATCATGAACCGTTGTCGTCCTTGCTCTGGTAGGCCGTGTACTTGCGCGCCGACCCGTGTGCCTGATCGGCGGGATAACGCGCTTCGTTAATCGCCATCTTCTCTTCCACGGCGCTCGGGATATCCACGCCCAGCTTGTCCGCCAGCCGCAGCAGGTAGATTTGCACATCGGCGATTTCATGGGCCGCCGCGCGCTGCTGCTCCGGCGTCAGCTCATAGGACTGCGCCTCAGTCAGCCACTGGAACAGGTCCAGCAACTCGGACACCTCGCCACCCAGCGCCATGGTCAGGTTCTTGGGCGAATGGAACTGGTCCCAGTCGCGCGCCTCGGCGAAGGCACGCGCTTTATCGCTGAGGCGCTGGAAGTCGGACATGGTGGTTCCCCGTGGATCGAACGATCAAACAATGACAACGTGGTTATAGCTGCGCCGTGGCTGCTGGTTTATGGGCAATCGTGGCATCGCTCAGCAAAAAGGCAAGTCCTGGCCCCGTCTTTTCGCTATCCTCCAATCTGATAAAGGGCCTGCTCCAGGTGCTCATCCAGGTCTCCTGGCAGTGTTATCTGGTAGGTCGGATGCGGCCGCTTGGCCTTAATGCTACAAGGCTGGATACTACTTGCCAGCCGGCTTCTCCGGGCGATACCGATCCAGCACCCTGGTGTCCGCTGCGTCCTCTTCCTGAAAGACTCGCGCAACAGCCTCAACCAGTTCTTCCCACACCCCGGCTCTCCGAAGCACCGGCATTTCCTTGGCCAGGACGTTGCTGAGTTGCCCGCCATTTTGTTCGATGGAGCGCAATAGGCGATCGGCCTGAGGGTCCGGCATCTCCACCACCTCCTTGAGCGCCGTACGGGCCCGCGCGTGAGTGCGCAGGTATCGGGACTCCACGCGCATCTGCTCGGTCAAGGTCCGACGGAGAATCGCCGCCAGGAAAATCACATGGGGCGTCAGGTCGGGATAGCGCCAAAGCGGCATCGCCTGCTTCGCACCATGGAACACCAGGTTGGACACCACGCCATCCGGGTAGGTGGTTTGTGTCGGTGTGAACTCGACGTGCTCGCGCACGGCCTGCATCAGGGGTTTGGAGACCTCGTCCAGCACCCGGTCGTAGCCGCGCCGCTCGCCCGCGTCATCCATGATCACGGCGGACACCGGCAGGATCACCGGGTCCGGGATCACGCCGTCACGGCGCAGGACATCGTTGATCAGAAACCGATGCACGCGGCCGTTGCCATCGGCCAGCGGGTGGATGTACACAAACCCGAAGGCCGCCACCGCGCTGCGCATTGTGGAAGACTGGCCCCGGGTCCGCTCCAGAAACACCCGCAGGCCTTGCAGCATCGCGGCAGCGGCATCGTCCGGCGGCGCCACGTAATGCACCACTTCCTGGTAGCGCACCATCTCGCCAACGAACACCGGCGATTGACGAACGCCAAAGTGCTGGATGGTGGTTCTCTCGCCCAGAATCTCCCTTTGCAGATCGGCCAGGCCCGCATCATCCAGAGGCAGGCTCCCCTGCCCGGTGCGCCGCGCCATGACGTCGGCGAAACGCTGCACCCGCCCCACCTGATCGGCCTCCCCCTCGATGGCAAAGCTGGCTTTGCTCTCCCGCAGGGTCATCCACACCGCCGCGCGCACCAGGAGGTCCTCGCCGAATTCTTCGGTGAGCTCGCCAAACAGCGCCCCCACATCCAGCCCCGCCGCCTGGGCCAGCGCCTCGGTCTTGACCACCATCGGGCAAAAATGCCGCGTCCCCGCCAAGTTGTCGTTGACGCGCCAGCGTTTGCTCTTGACCACCTGATCGGCGGACGCCACCACCAGCTTGCTGTCATCGAGGGCATCCACATAGTTGCCCCCCAGCCGTTCGGGCACCACCAACGCCTGGTCCGTCAACCATTCATACAGAAAGGCGGCGCGGCGGGCGTACTGGCCGGTGGGCTCCGCCGCCACCCACGCCTGCACAAACCCGGACCCGGTGCGCTCGAACAAACGGGCAAGAAACTCCAGGTGCGGCACCTCATGACGCAGGAGGAACTGCAAATGCGCCGCCGGGGTGGCCGGCGGCCGCATGGCCTCGGGATAGGTTTCCAGCCGGAAGCCCTCGTTCACCTCGGTGCTACGACGGCCGCCCACCTGGCTCACCACCGCCAGGGCCCCCAGCGGCATGACGTCATACGCCCGTGCCAGCCAGGCGGCACCAATGGGATCGGCGGGCAATTCCGTCATGGGGACCTCCGAATAAAACGGCTTATGGACAACCCAAAGCGGTGAATCTGGCCAACCGCTGCACAAAACGGGTTAGCTGTGCACAAAAACGATTACACCAATAATGATTTACACAAAAATGATTATGCTCTGATTGGTGCAAAGCGCCAAGCCCCGGGGAACAGGTAGCGCGTACTAAAGCCAGCCTTTAACAAGGTGAGAGTGCTCAGCCACCCGCCCGCACCAGACTCTCCCGCGAAATCTCCCCAATCGCCCGCGCCCCGGTGAGCGTCATCGCCACCTTCATCTCGCTGGCAATCAGATCCAGCACATGGCCCACGCCCTGCTCGCCGGCGGCGGCGAGGGCGTAGACGAAGGCGCGGCCCAGCAGCACGCCATCCGCGCCCTGGGCGAGCAGGCGCACCACGTCCAGGCCGGATCGGACGCCGGAATCCGCCAGGATCGTCAGCTCGCCCCGCACCGCGTCGGCGATGGCCGGCAGGGCCCGGGCCGAGGACAGCACGCCATCGAGCTGGCGCCCGCCGTGGTTGGACACCACGATGCCGTCCGCGCCGAACCGCACCGCCTCGCGGGCGTCCTCCGGGTCGAGAATGCCCTTGAGCACCATCGAGCCTTTCCAGT
>JBFJUC010000207.1:0-4883 GCA_041624875.1 Alcanivorax sp. | reverse complement strand
TGGCGCGCGCGGCACGCGGGCTCCAGGCGTTAGGCGTGGGGCCCGGTGTTCATGTCGGCCTGTTTCTGCCCAACACGCCCCATTACGCCATCGCTTTCCTGGCGATTCTGAGGGCCGGCGGTACCGTAGTGAATTATTCGCCGCTTGATGCCGAGCGCACTCTGGCGCATAAGATCGAAGACAGCCGTACCGATATCCTGATCACTTTGGATCTTAAGGACCTGTACCCGCGCGTGCGTGGGTTTCTGGACAACTCCAGGTTGCAGCACCTGGTGGTCGGTGAGGTGGCGGAGATGGCCGCGGATTCCGACGCGGTGCGCGCCACGCTTGCGGCTCAGGGCCAGTTATCGGATGTCGATTGGGATAACCGCCATCAAAGTTTTGCGGCGTTGACCAATAACGCGGGTGATTACCAAGCCTACCCGATCGACGATCCAGCGGCGGAGATCGCCGTTCTCCAGTACACCGGTGGCACCACCGGCGCGCCAAAAGGGGCAGTCCTGACGCACGGCAACCTTTCCTGTGCCTGTAAACAAATGCGCGCCTGTTTCCAGCAGGAACTGGTGCCGGGCGAAGAGCGGGTGCTGGCGGTGCTGCCGCCGTTTCATATTTACTCGATGGTGGTGAACCTGCTTTTTGGTTTGCACCTCGGCGCTGAGCTTTACATGCATCTGCGCTTTGATGCCGGCGCCGTGCTCGAGGATATCCATACGCACCGTATCTCGGTGGCGCCGGCGGTGCCGACCATGTTCATCGCGCTTATTCACCACCCGGATGTGGCCTGCTTCGATCTGACCTCCCTGAAGATGTGTAATTCCGGCGGTGCGCCGCTGCCTTTGGAGGTCCAGCAGCGTTTCATGTCGTTGACCGGGTGTCGCTTGGGCGAAGGTTGGGGGATGACGGAAACCGCCTCCGCGGGCACCTACACGCCGGTAACCGGCGACCGGCCGCCAGCCGGTTCCTGCGGTCTGGTGGTCCCCGGGGTGCGAATGAAGATCGCGCCTTTGGACGGCGACGGAACCGTGGGCCGGAATGAGCGCGGCGAGATCTGCGTTGCCGGGCCAAACGTCATGGCGGCGTATTGGAATAACCCGGAAGCGACCCGCGCGTCGCTAACCGAAGACGGCTATTTCCGCACCGGTGACGTCGGCTATCTGGACGATCAAGGGTATGTGTTCATCGTCGACCGCACTAAGGACATGATTCTGTGCGGTGGTTATAACGTCTATCCGCGCACCATCGAGGAAGCCATTTACGAACACGATGACGTTGAGGAAGTGTCCGTTATCGGTGTCGCCGATGCGTATCGCGGTCAGTCTCCAATGGCGTTCATCAAGCTGAGAGACGGCGCCGACGAGATCACCCTGGAGACCCTTAAGGCGTTTTTGGTCGGCAGGCTCGGCAAACACGAGATGGTCCAGGCGCTGGAGGTGCGTGATGAGTTACCGAAGACGCCGGTAGGGAAGCTATCCAAGAAAGAACTCAGCGATCAGATGGCGTCGTTCAGCTTATAAGTCGCCGTGGGTCGTATTTCCTTTTTTCAATGGAGAACAACAATGAGAGCTTCATGGTTTAACACGTGGTTGTTAGTGATTTCGACGGTTTTGGCCTCCGGCCTGGCTCAGGCCGATAGTCTTCGTTTTGCTTCTGGCTACCCGCCCAACTCCATCCCTACTTCCGCTTTGAAGACGTTTCAGGAAAACCTGGAAACCTATTCGGACGGCTCGCTCAAGGCGCGCGTCTATGAACTGTCGCTGCTCAATTTGATGGAAACGTCGGCGGGTATCCGGGATGGCATGGCGGATATGGGTATCCTGCTGACGCCTTATTTCCCGGCGGAGTATCCGCGAACCAATCTGGTCGCCGAAATCTCCATGTCCCTGGAAATGAACGGCAAATCCCCGGCGCAGTCCGGTTTGATTTATACCGGCGCCATGTCAGAGTTTATATTCCTCAATTGCCCGGAATGCGTTGCCGAATTCGCCGAGCAAAACCAGGTGTTTCTAGGCAGTGCCGCCACACCGCCGTACTCGCTGCTGTGCCGTAACGAAGTGAGCAGTCTGGCTGATCTGAAGGGCAAGCGCCTGCGTACCTCCGGCGCGCAATGGGCGCGGTGGGCGGAGTCCGTGGGCGCCAACCCGATTACCATGTCCGTGAATGAGATTTATGAAGGGCTCAGCCAGGGCGTGGTGGATTGCTCTGTTCAGTCCACCCCGGAGCTGTCGGTGTTCCGCCTGTTTGAAGTGATCGATTCGATCACGCTGAACTATCCCGGCGGTGTGTTCGGTGGGGTCGGCGCGAGCAACATCAATCTGGAAACCTGGCGCGGCCTGGATGACAAACAACGTCAGGCGTTATTGCGTGCCGCCGCGGGCCTTTCCGCGCATTTCAGCTGGGGTTACGAAACCGCCGGTGTGGAAAATGAAACTACCGCGAAGGAACAAGGCATTAAGATCATTCAGCCTGACGCGGCCATGCACGAAGACAATGCGGCGTTTATCAAACAAGACATGACGGCCATCGCGAAAGCCTATGAAAAGCAATACGGCATTGAAGACGGGGAAGCCATGATCGAAACCTTCCAAGGCCTTCTTAACAAATGGAGTGGACTGATTGATGGCGTGGAAAGTGGTGATGAGCTGGCCGAGATTTACTGGCAGGAAGTGTTCTCCAAGGTCGATGCCGACAGTTATGCACAGTAGCTTTGCCTCGTTTCAGGCGTAGAAGACTCGGGAGTTTTTAGTATGCGGTTTTTGATTTTTTGTTCGTTCGCGGTTTCGTTGTTGGCGAGCGGCCTCACTTACGGTGAAACGCTCCGGTTTGCCTCCGGTTATCCGCCCAATTCGGTGGCGGAAGACGCGGTTGAGAAGTACATCGATGTTCTGGAGGAGCAGACGGACGGTGAGCTGACGGCGAAAATTTACTCGTTGACGCTTCTTAACCTGCTGGAGACCTCGGCGGGCGTGCGTGACGGTATGGCCGACGCCGGCATCGTGCTGTTTCCGTACTTTGCCTCGGAATACCCGCGCGTCAATATGTTGGCGGAAACGTCCATGCTGTTGAACGCCGGTGATCAGGGCCCCGATATGGCGGGCTTGATCTTCACCGGCGCGTTCTCGGAATTCCTGTTCCTGCATTGCCCGCAGTGCGACCAGGAGTTGGCCAAACAAAACCAGGTGTTCCTGGGCTCCGCCTCCACCCCCACGCTGCCTTTGCTTTGCAATACATCAGTGACGTCGCTGGATGACCTGGCGGGTAAACGGTTACGTTCCGGCGGCCCGCAGTGGTCCCGGTGGGCTGAGTCGGTGGGCGCCACGCCGCTGAGCATGTCGGTCAATGAAATATACGAAGGGCTGGATCAGGGCGTGGTCGATTGCACCATCCAAACCACCACCGAACTGTCCATTTTCCGTCTCGACGAAGTGGCCAGTGACATTACCCTCGGCGTCCCTGGTGGTGTTTTCGGCGGTTCCGGTGTGAATAACATGAACCGGGACAGTTGGGCCGCCTTGAATGACCGTCAGCGTGCCGCTGTTTTGCGGGCCTCGGCGACGCTGTCGGCCCAGGCCGCGTGGGGGTATGACTCGCTCGGCGCGAAAAATCTTGAGAAGGCCCGGGAGCAGGGCATCCAGGTGCATCAGGCCGATGAGGGGCTGAAACAAGCGACCCGTGAGTTTATCGATCAGGACATCGAGACCATCGCCAGCAACTACCAAGAACGACACGGCGTGCAAGACGCCGAGGCCATGATCGAGGCGTTTCGTCCGTTTCTGGCCCGGTGGACCAAACTGATCCAAGGCGTGGAAGGCCCGGAAGAGCTGGCCGACCTTTATTGGACAGAGGTGTTTTCCAAGGTAGACCCGTCGACTTACGGGCAATAACTCGATCGGGCCCCTAACAAGGAGAGGCTGATGTACGCTTTGGGTCGCTGGTTATCCGGATTGACCAATTTCATGACGGTGCTGGGTGGGCTGGCTATCGCGCTGATGATGCTGCACGTGACCGCCGATGTGGCGGCGCGGTTCCTGTTCGGCACGCCGATTCCCGGCACCATCACCGTGGTCTCGCACTACTACATGATTGTCGCCGCCTTCGTACCGTTGGCGTTCGCCGAGCAAAAAGAAGGCCATATCTCCGTGGAGGTGGTCACCGAGCGCTTGCCCGGGTCCGTGCAGAAGCACTTGCAGGGCTGGGCGCTGCTGTTGTCCGCCGGCGTGTTCGCTCTATTGGCGGTACGGACCTGGGCGGAGGCGATGTCCAAATACGATATCGGCGCCTCCGTGGTGCAAGGTAATACCAGCATCGCCGTTTGGCCCAGCTACTTTGTGCTGCCGGTAGGTACCGGCTTGCTGACGCTGGTGTTGCTTTACAAGTTCGTTGTTTATCTCCTTGGTGGCGGTGGTTCCGGCCTGGATTCCGAGCGTGCCACGCCCGATGACTTGCCGCTCGACGACGCACCGGACGAGGAGGCCCGACCATGAGTGATGTTGGTATTGGTCTCACTGGTCTGAGTATTCTGCTGGCCCTGATCGCCCTGCGTGTGCCCATTGGCATGGCGCTGATTGGCGTGTCCTTCGGTGGGCTCTGGTATTTGATGGGCTGGAACGTGGCCTGGGGCTCCCTGGGCCTGATTCCTTACCAGTTCGCCGCCAACTGGGTGCTCAGTTCGGTGCCCATGTTCCTGTTGCTGGGCTTTATCTGCTTCCACGCCCAGTTGACCCAGGGGCTGTTTCGAGCCGCGCGACTATGGCTGTCAGGGATTCCCGGCGGCCTGGCGGTGGCCTCGATTTTCGGTTCCGCCGGCTTCGCCGCGGTGTCCGGCTCGTCGGTGGCCTGCTCGGCGGCCATGGGCCGCATCGCCGTGCCGGAAATGATGCGCCACG
>JBFJUC010000206.1:0-4891 GCA_041624875.1 Alcanivorax sp. | reverse complement strand
CGGCATGACCTGCGGGTATGGTGAAATTGGTAGACACAAGAGACTTAAAATCTCTCGGCCTTATGGCTGTGCCGGTTCGAGTCCGGCTACCCGCACCAGCTTTTCCCTTCAACGCCCTCCTATCGCCTTTTATTGCCGCCTTGAATCGCTTTCTGGTACTTTAATCCTTTAGTCTTAATTCCTGCGGGAAAGCACGAATACCGAGGCAATAGCATAACGCCATAACAAACCTCGGATTCAGGGGGAAACGGTTAATGACTGGGTTTCAGCATCTGTCCGTGCGGCTGAAGATTTTGTCCGTGGCGGGTTTGGGGATCTTCCTGTTCCTCGCTTATTTCTTGTACAGCTACTACATCGCGGAAACCAATATTGATCACCTGCGCCAGGTGGAAAGCCACGACTTTCCGGTGTTGGAGCGGGTCAATGCCAACAATGTGGAGTTTCTGGCGATCAGCGACGCCTACGGCGACGCCATCACCCAGGTGGACGCCGGTCTGCTCGACGAGGCTCGGGAACGTTCCGACCGTTTCCTGGAACGTCTCGGCGATATCGAGCGCCTCGACCCCACGCTAAGCGCCGCGGTGGATGATCTGCGCTCCGCGTTCATCACCTACATTACTGTCGCCAACGATACCGCCAGCCGGCTTGTGGCGGACCCCGGCGCCCGGATCAGCAGCTACGAAGCGCTGGCCGAGATGCAGCAGCTGGAAGCGCAGTACACCGATGAGCACAACGCCTTCGAACAACAGCGTTATCAAAGCTTCCGCGACAACCTCAAGGCCAGCAGCGAAGACAACAAAAGCACCCAACTGATCGGCCTGGCCCTGGGCAGCGTGGCGTTCACGCTGCTCGGCTTGATCGCCCTGCGGGTCACCCGCTCCATTACCCGCCCTCTGGAAGACGCCATGGGCGCCGCGGACAGCATCGCCAGCGGCAATTGGGACACCGAGATTCGCAGCGACAGCCGCGATGAGACCGGCCACCTGATCCGCGCCATCCGCAAGATGCGCGACACACTCAAGACACGCACCGACGAGGACCGCCGCCAGGAGCACCTGAAAAACCAGCTCTCCGAGCTCAACACCCTGATGCGTGGCGACCTGAGCATCGAGCAGCTGGGCAGTAATCTTCTTTCCTATGTGGTGCCCGTGCTGGACGCCCAGGTAGGCGCCTTCTATACCTTTGATACCGACAGCGAAACGCTGCGCCTGTCCAGCGCCTACGCCATGCAGCGGCGCAAGCAGCTGGCCAACGAATTCCGCCTGGGGGAATCCCTGGTCGGGCAAAGCGCGCTGGAAAAGAAAACCATTATTCTCGAGCAAGTACCGGAAGAGTACATGCTGGTGGGTTCCGGCACCGGCAACGCCGCGCCGCGTAACATCATGGTGCTGCCGATCGTCCACGACGACGAACTCAAAGGCGTTCTGGAAGTGGGCGCTTTCCAGGCGTTTTCCGATTCCGATACCGCCTTTCTGGAGCAGGGCGCCGCCCTGATCGGCGTGGCCCTGCACAGTGCCCAGAACCGGTTGCGGCTGGCCGGCATGCTGGAGCAGACCCAGCAGCAGGCGCGCGCGTTGGAAGCCCAGAAAGAGGAAATGGCCCAGGTCAACCAGGACCTGGAAGAACAGGCCATGGAACTGTCCGCTTCGGAGTCGCGCCTTCAACAGCAACAGGAAGAGCTGAAGGCAATCAACGAAGAGCTGGAGTCGCAGACTCAGGCCCTGCGCGCCTCGGAAGAGTCCCTGCAGGCCCAGCAGGAAGAACTGCGCGTCACCAACGAGGAGCTGGAAGCTCAGGCCAAGGTGCTAGGCGAGCAGAAAGCGGAGATGGGGCAGAAGAACAAGGAGCTGGAGCTGCTGCACCAGGAGTTGGAGGACAAGATCAAGGAGTTGGAGCTGTCGTCGAAGTACAAGTCCGAGTTCCTGTCCACCATGTCCCACGAGCTGCGCACACCGCTTAACTCGATTCTGATTCTGTCCAACGCGCTGGGCCAGAACAAGAAAGGCAACCTGGACGACAAGCAGGTGGAGCACGCCCAGGTGATCCACTCCGCCGGGGCCGACCTGCTGTCGCTGATCAACGATATTCTCGACATTTCCAAAATCGAGGAAGGCAAGATGGACGTGATGGTGGACGCCATCGCGCCTTCGGAGCTGTGCGATCACTTCCAGCGCCACTTCAGCCATATCGCCGAGAACCGCAACGTGGCCTTCCAGGTAGCCCGGGGCGAGGGGCTGCCCGACAGCTTCTACACCGACCGTCAGCGGCTCGAACAGATTCTGAAAAACCTGCTCTCCAACGCCCTCAAATTCACTGACGACGGCTCCGTGACTTTGAGCATTGAGCGCCCCGGCGAGGACGAGCGCATTCCCGGCCGCCTGGACCGTGCCAGTACGATTAAATTCGCGGTCACCGACACCGGCGTGGGCATTCCCGAAGACAAGCAGAAATTGATTTTCGAGGCCTTCCAGCAGGCCGACGGCACCACCAGCCGTAAATACGGCGGTACCGGCCTGGGCTTGACCATCTCACGGGAGCTGGCACGTCTGCTGGGTGGGGAGATCAGCCTGCACAGCGACGGGCCGGGCACCGGCGCGACCTTCATGCTCTATCTGCCCGAGGGCCACGCCGAGCAGGGTGAGCAGGCGGAAGACGGGACGCAACCGGTGGATATCGGCGCCAACGCCGAAGCGCACACCGCCGCCAATCTGCCACTGGAAGAGCAGGGCGATGATGGCTACGTGGTCCGCGAAAAGACCGTGCTGGTGGTGGAGGACGACGGCGAGTTCGCCAACGTGCTGGTGGACCTGGCCGCGGATTACGGCCTGGAAAGCCACATCTGCCATGACGGTGAGACCGGCCTGGAGTACGCGCGCCGCCACCGGCCCAGCGCAATTATTCTGGATATCGGTTTGCCCGGCATCGACGGCTGGGAGGTGATGGAGAAACTCAAAGCCGACGCCCGCACCCAGGATATTCCGGTGCACTTTCTGTCCGGTAAGGATGAGCGCAAGAAAGCGCTCGACCTGGGTGCCATCGACTTTCTCGCCAAACCGGTCAGCCAGGAACAGATGCTCAGTGCCTTCGCCAAGATCGAAACCGCCATTGAGACCAATGTGCGGCGCTTGCTGGTGGTGGAGGACAGCGCCATCCAGCATGAAAGCATTCGCGAGCTGTTCGACCAGAAGGGTGTCCAGATCACCGCTGTCACCAGCGGCGAGGCGGCCTTGAAGGCGCTCGGCGACACCGTCTACGACTGCATGATCCTGGATCTGACGCTGCCGGACATGAGCGGCTTCGAGCTGTTGGAGCGCCTGCACGGCAATGATGACTACAAAGCGGTGCCGGTGGTGATCTACACCGGTAAGGATCTGACTCGCGATGAGGAAGCGCGCCTGCGCAAGTACGCCGACCGCATCATCCTCAAGACCGAGCGTTCCCACGAGCGGCTGCTTAATGAGGCGTCGCTGTTCCTGCACTGGTTGGAGTCCACCTTGCCCGCCCACCGGCGCGGCAACCCGGAACTGATCGAGCACCGCGACGATATTTTCGAGGGCAAGAAGCTGCTGCTGGTGGACGACGACATGCGCAACATCTACGCGCTGTCCGCCCAGTTGGAAGAGCTGGGTTTCGACATCCACCTCGCCAACAATGGCCGCGAAGCTCTGGAGGCGCTGGACGAAAGCCCGGACTTCGATATCGTCCTCATGGACATCATGATGCCGGAGATGGACGGCTATGAGGCGATGACGCACATTCGCGGCCAGGCGCGTTTCGCCTCGCTGCCGGTGCTGGCGCTCACCGCCAAGGCGATGAAGGACGACCGCGCAAAGTGTCTGGACGCCGGCGCCAACGATTACTGCTCCAAACCCATCGACATGAGCAAGCTGACCTCGCTGATGCGGGTCTGGCTGCATAAATAGGAGTGCCCGCAGTGGAACCGCAGCCGGCGATCAGCGATGAACAGGTGCAAGTAGAGGACATTGAAATCCGTCTGCTGCTGGAGGCGATCTATCAGCTTTACGGCTACGACTTCCGCTCCTACAGTCCGGCGTCCATGCGCCGGCGCATCATGCATCGGCTCACTATGTCCGGCTTCTCCACGGTTCTGGAAATGACCGACCGGGTGCTGCGCGACCGCCAGTTCTTCGTCATCTTGCTCAACGACCTCACCGTCAACGTCACCGAGATGTTCCGCGACCCGGAATTCTATAAGGCGTTTCGTGAGGAAGTGGTGCCGGTGCTGAAGACCTTTCCGTTCATCAAGATCTGGCACGCGGGTTGTTCCACCGGGGAAGAAATTTACTCCATGGCCATCCTCCTCGAGGAAGAAGGCCTCTACGAGCGGGCCATGTTGTACGCCACGGACATCGACAAGAACGTCCTGGCGGCGGCCAAGAAAGGCATCTATCCGATCCATGCGTTCAAGCAGTACACGGACAATTACCGCCGCGCCGGCGGTCGCCAGTCACTCAGTGACTACGCCACCGCCCGCTACGACAGTGTGATCATGGAGCAGCGTCTGAAACGCAACATCGTATTCGCCGATCACGATCTGGCCACCGACCAGGTGTTCGGCGAAATGCATGTGATACTCTGCCGCAACGTTCTGATTTACTTTGACCGGCCCCTGCAGCAACGCGTGTTCAGGCTGTTCGGTGAAAGCCTGGATATGGGCGGCTTTCTGTGCCTGGGCACCAAGGAAAGTCTGCGTTTCAGCGGCAATGAAGAGTCGTTCGACGTGGTCAATCGATCACTGCGGATTTTCCGTAAAAGACAAATGCGTCCCAACGCATAACAGACACGCTTAATCGAGAATAATGATGATCGAGCAGAAACTGCTGTTGGTTGATGATCAACCCGCCAACCTGGTCTCCCTGGAAGCGATTCT
>JBFJUC010000205.1:0-4897 GCA_041624875.1 Alcanivorax sp. | reverse complement strand
CACAGAGCGCGCCGAAACCGCCCAGGCCGCCCATCACTTCCGGGCGCAGGGTGCGCTTGGCTATTGGGCCGATGCGCTTGACCAGGTCATTACCGGCATCGATGTCCACGCCGGCGTCGCGGTACGTCAGCGGCCGTTTTTTTTCGCTCATGGCAGGCTCCAGGAAGGTGAGGGCGCGCTATTCTAGCAACCGCCGTCCCTGCGGGGGAACCGGCGAGTGGATATTCGCCAGCGCCGGCCATATCAGTGATAATGTCGCGCCCTGAAGTTTTCTGATTCGGAATGGTTCGATGTATCGCTTGCTGTTAGGCCTGATTGTCGGGTTTCTTTGCGCTTCTCCCGTGTTCGCCGCCGATGCCGGCGAGATTTCGGTGCCTCTGCAGGGCGAGCGGCCGCGCGGCGCGGAGGCCCGCGAGCAGGCGCTACGGCAGGGTCTGGAGACAGTCATCCGCCGGGTCACCGGCCGCGACCAGGTGGCGGACTTGCCCGGCGTCGCCGGCGTTCTTGAGGAACCGTCCCGCTGGCTGATGCGCTACGCCTACGAGGGCGGCACGCCGCCGCGCCTGAGAGCGGTCTTTGATGACCGGGCGCTGGTGCGGCATCTGTCCGACCAGGGCGCGCCGGTGTGGAGCGGCGAACGGCCGCCGGTGCTGGTGTGGCTGGTATCGGAAGGCGCCGGCCGGGGCCGGATGGTGGCGGCCGGCGACCCGCTGGCGGAAAAACTCACCTCGGCGGCGGCGCGGCGCGGCGTCGCCCTGACGCTGCCGGAGTGGGACCAGCGCGACCGCGACACGCTCGCCGTCGCCGATATTCGCGGCCGCTTTGATGGTCCCTTGCTGCAGGCGTCCCGCCGTTACGACAGCGATTGGATCGCCACGGCGGTGTTGTACGACAGCGGCCAGGGGGGCGCCACCACGCTTAACTGGCGTTTGCTGCAGGATGGCGATGCGGTGGCGAACAGCCGCGACCGCGCCGCCGACAGCGGTGCCGCCCTGGACCGTCTGGTGGATGTGATCGCCGACCGTATCGCCGAGCGTTACTCGGTGGGTTCCGGAATCGACAACGGCGGCGGTGATGCCGACGATGGCGGGTCGGCCGAGCCGGCCCCCGAGGCACTGGTGGACCGCTCCGGCTGGATCACCGTGCGCGGTGTTCGCAGCCTGAGCGACTGGCAGCGGCTGCGCCAGGCGCTGACGAACCTGGGGCCGATGCGGTCGGTGGCGTTGCGGGTGGCCAGTGACGACCGTGTCCAGTTCGAGGTGGATTTCGCCGGCGGCCGCTCGCAATTGATACGCAGTGTGAACGGTGTGGAGGGTCTCAGTGAATGCCAGGACCCGACCGCCGAGTCACCCACATTCTGTTTCCGCTAGCCGCCCGTGACCGGTCAACTTCCCCTCGCCCTTGAGTTACGCGAAGGCCACGCCCTGGAGAACTTCCACGCCGGGCCGAATCGCGCCGCCTGGGCCACGGTGTCCGCCGCCGGCGACGGTGACGAGCGTCAGGTGTTTGTGTGGAGCGCCGCCGGCCAGGGCCGCAGCCATTTGCTGGAAGGGGCGGTGCGCCGGGCCCAGGAGCAGGGGCGCGACGCCTGCCTGTTGCCGGCCGCCGAGCTGCTGCCCCTGGTGCCGGACGTGCTCGAATCCATGGAGCAGTTCCAATTACTGGCGGTGGACGACGTGGATTTGTTCGCCGGCCATGGCGAATGGGAGGAAGCGCTGTTCCACCTCTATAACCGGGTGATGGCCCTGGGCGGAACTCTGTTGTTCAGCGCCGGTGCGTCCCCGGGCGGCGTGCCCTGGGGGCTGCCGGACCTGGCCACGCGGCTGGCGGCGGGCCCGGTGTTCCGGTTGCAGGCCCTGGAAGAGGACGATCTGGTGACGCTGTTGATCGAGCGTGCCAGCGAGCGTGGCCTCAAGCTGGGCGGTGACGTGGCGCGCTTCATGGTGCTGCGCAGCGAGCGCTCGCCGGCGGCGCTGATTCAGCGGCTGGCCACCCTGGACCGGGTGGCCCTGGCCCGCCAGCGGGCGTTGACCATTCCTTTCGTTAAGGACGTGTTCGGCTGGTGACCGTGGCCCCCCGGGTCCGGTCGGGCTTCAGCAGCTTGCGGCGCAGCCCTTCCCAGACCAGGGCGCCGATCACCATGCTGATCAGAATCAGCACCAGTTTGGGCAGGCTCGCCAGGGTCCAGAACAGCACATCGATGGATGTGGTTTCCAGATTCTGGGCAATCACGATCAGCACCAGAATCAGCAGCAGGATTTGCAGCGCGCCCAGCGGGTGACGGCGTAGCCAGCCGCCGGCGCCGCTTGCGGCGCGGCCCAGAGAGGACGATGAACGCTGGGTGTCATAGGGATCCGTTTCCATAGGTCGGCTCCTTCGGTTCGCTGCGGACGGTTCGCTTGCGGCGGTACGATAACGAAGCTCCAGACTATCACGGTCTCGGTCAAATATTTATCAAGGCGCTTCCTGGGAGGCGCGGGCGACGTGGGAGGTAACAGCCGGTTATGGATATCAGCTCGGGATGGGATCTAGTGGTGCTGGGCAGCGGCCCGGCCGGGGAAGCCGCTGCCATGCAGGCGGCCAAAGGCGGCCTGCGCGTCGCCATGGTCGACCGTGACGACCAGACGGGTGGCAATTGCACCCACTGGGGCACTATCCCTTCGAAGGCGTTGCGCCACCAGGTGCGTCAGGTGGTGCGCTCCCAGCGCAACCCGTTGCTGCGCGGCCTGATCAGCCCTCGCCAGGTGCGCTGGCAGGATCTGATCCAGCGCTCCCGGGAAGTGGTGGACAGTCAGGTGCAGGTGCGCACCGACTTTTACGTGCGCAACCGGGTGCGTTTGTTTAACGGCGAGGGCCGCATTGAAAGCGCCGGAGAAGTGCGCGTGGACGATCAGGCCGGTCGCCAGTGGTCCCTGCGCACCCGCAACATTCTGATCGCCACCGGCTCGCGGCCGTACCGTCCGGCGGACGTGGATTTCGATCACCCGCGCATCTACGACTCCGACAGCATCCTGGAAATGAAGCACACGCCGCGCAATATGATCGTCTACGGCGCCGGCGTGATCGGTTGCGAATACAGCTGTTTGTTCACCGGCCTGGGCATTCGGGTGGACCTGATCAATAACCGTCAGCATCTGCTCGATTTCCTCGACGCGGAAATCTCCGACGCGCTGAGTTACCACCTGCGCGACCAGGGCGCCACGATTCGCCACAGCGAGGAATACACGCATATTGAGGCGGACGACGCCGGCGTTACCCTGGTGCTGCGCTCCGGCAAACGCCTGCGCGCCGACGCCTTGATGTGGAGCAACGGCCGCTCGGGGAACACCCAGAACATCGGTCTGGAAAACCTCGACCTGAAGCCCAACAGCCGGGGGCAGCTGGCCGTGGACGAGCGGTATCAAACGGAGGTCGCCGGTGTTTACGCGGTGGGTGACGTGATTGGCTGGCCGTCACTGGCCAGTGCCTCCTACGACCAGGGCCGGTTCTGTGCCCAGGGCATTGTCGAGGGCGGCCCGGTCAAGCAGGTCACTGATGTGCCCACCGGCATTTACACTATCCCTGGCATCAGCTCGGTGGGCCGTACCGAACAGGAACTCACCGAGGCCCGCGTGCCCTATGAAGTGGGTCAGGCGTTTTTCAAGAATCTGGCGCGGGCGCAGATCACCGGCGAGCGGGTCGGCATGCTGAAAATACTGTTCCACCGGGAAACGCTGGAAGTGCTGGGGATTCACTGCTTCGGTTATCAGGCCATGGAAATCGTCCATGTGGGGCAGGCGGTGATGCGCCAGCCCGCGCCGCATAACACGCTGCATTATTTCGTCGACACCACCTTCAACTACCCGACCATGGCGGAAGGGTACCGGGTGGCGGCGATCAACGGCATGAACCGGGTGAGCCGCTAGCGCTGAGCCCGGCTGCGCTCGTGAAAGAATTCCCGGGTTTTCTGACTGGCGCCGGTGGATTTACGCAGCAGCGCCAGAGTCACGCCGGCGCCGCCCCGGTTGGCCGGCGCGCTGTGAAACGCGAGCACCTGTTCGGATTGCTCCAGCCAGAACAGCACGTAGCTCTTCAGTAGCGCCGGGCGCTCGCTGTGCTCGCCCTTGCCGTGGCTGATCAACACCGTGCGCAGGCCGTTCTGCTGGGATTCCTGAATAAACAGATAGACCCTGTCGCGGGCTGCCACCAGCCGTACGCGGTGCAGATCCAGACTCGCCTGGGGTTCGTACTTGCCCAGGCGCAGCTTGCGGTAGACGCCTTCCTGCACACCGTTCTTTTTCAAACCGACGATGTCGTAGGGGCCGGCCTGTGGCACCTGGTCGGGCAGGGTCAGCGGGTTGGGGTCGCGGTCGGGGCGGGCCACCGCGGAGGCGCGGCGCAGGCGCTGGGTCAAAGTGGGCTCGCCGCGACGGAAGTCGCGCACCCGGTCGTCTTCCTTGAGAGGGGCCACCCCGGTCATTTCCTGACGGAATAAATCATCGTCAAAGTCGGCCATGGCGCCTCTCCTGGAAAGAAGTCTCGGCTGGAAATCCTACCAAAACGACGGGAAAGTGACATCAATGGGATGCCGTCCGGCCATCTGGCCGCCAAAACAGCTACGAAGCGGGGAGTGGGCTTAGTGCGAGCGGGCAGGGCCCGCTCCCACAAAGACCCGTCAGTGCGTGTCGCGCTGGGGTCGGGACCGTCCCGCGGGAGCCGTGTCGTCATCATCCAGGTGATGGCGCTGTTTCTTGGCTTCCCGTTTACGACGCTCCTTGTCGGCCCGCTCGTGTTCTTCCCGCCATTCCTGGGCGTCGTCGTCATCAAATTGGCGACGACTCATGTTCGGTACTCTCTATAACAATGGCTATATCACAGTGGCTATGTCGCAATATCGATATCGCAACAAGTTGAGTCT
>JBFJUC010000204.1:0-4936 GCA_041624875.1 Alcanivorax sp. | reverse complement strand
CGCCAAGGTGGCGGTGATGGGCGGCCAGCAGGCCGGCACCGTGCTGCGCATCGTCGCCGAAGCCAAGCAACGCGCCAACGGCCTGGAACCGGACGAAAAGGTGCTCGACATGCTGCAACAAAGCACCGCCCAGAAACTGGATGCGCAATCCACCGCGCTCTACGGCACCGCCCGCCTCTGGGACGACGGCATCATCGACCCCCGCGACACCCGCAAAGTGCTGGCCTACGTGTTGGACATGTGCCGGCAAGCGGAAGAACGGAATCTCCATGCCAATACGTTTGGCGTGGCACGACTGTAGAGAGCAGTTAAAAGTGAATAGTGAACAGTTAATAGCGAAAACACCGTTGCAGAAAGGCTCGGTGCGTACGGCGAAGGCCGGACCGCACCCTCTTTCGCTCTTCACTGTTAACTATTAACTGTTAACTAAAACCGCCAGGTTGTCCGACAACCACCGACATTCCAGCGCTCGACCAACGAGCCAACCAACACAGGACATGCCCCATGTTGTTTACTCAGGAACATGAAGAGCTGCGCCGCACGGTGCGTAATTTTATTGAGAAAGAAGTGAATCCGTTTGTGCCGGAGTGGGAAGCGGCAGGACGTTTCCCAATCCATGACGTGTTCAAGAAGATGGGCGATCTGGGCCTGCTCGGCGTCACCAAGCCGGAAGAATACGGTGGCATGGGCCTGGACTATTCCTACGGCTTGATCGTCGCCGAGGAGATCGGCGGCGCTACCTGTGGTGGCGTGCCATTGTCCATCGGCGTGCAGACCGACATGGCCACGCCGGCCCTGGCGCGGTTCGGTTCCGACGAACTCAAACGCGACTATCTGGCCCCGGCCATCGCCGGCGACATGGTCGCCTCCATCGCCGTGTCCGAGCCGCATGCCGGCTCCGATGTGGCCAACATCAAGACCAACGCCAAAAAGGATGGCGACGACTACGTGATCAACGGCACCAAGATGTGGATCACCAATTCACCCAGCGCCGACTTTTTCTGCCTGCTCGCCAACACCTCCGACGACAAGCCCCACGTCAACAAATCACTGATCGTCGTGCCCAAGGACGCCGGCGGCATCACCGTGGACAAGCCGCTTAATAAACTGGGCATGCGCAGCTCGGAAACCGCCCAGGTGTTCTTCGACGATGTGCGCGTGCCGCAGCGCAACCTGATCGGCCAGGAAGGCATGGGCTTCATGATGCAGATGATGCAGTTCCAGGAAGAGCGCCTGTGGGGCGCCGCCAACGCCATCAAGGGCTGCGACAACCTGATCGCCCACACCATCGAGTACGCCCGCGAACGCCAGGTGTTCGGCATGTCGCTGCTGGATAACCAATCGGTGCATTTCAAGCTGGCGGAGCTGCAGACCGAGGTGGAAATGCTGCGGGCGCTGGTGTGGCAGGCCTGCGAAACCTACATCAACGGCGGCGACGTGCTGCGTCTGGCGTCCATGGCCAAGCTCAAGGCTGGCCGCCTGTCCCGGGAAGTAGCCGACGGCTGCATGCAGTACTGGGGCGGCAACGGCTACATGTGGGACAACCCGGCCAGCCAGCTCTACCGCGACGGCCGCCTGGGCTCCATCGGCGGCGGCGCCGACGAAGTGATGCTCGGCATTATCTGCAAGACCATGGGCATGCTGCCCGGGAAGAAGAAACCATGACGTTACCTGAAACCACTGCGATCACGCTTAACCGTGAAAGCGGCGTTTTGCACATCACGCTGAACCGGCCGGAAGCGCGTAATGCCATGAGCCTGGCTATGGTGAACGAGCTGATGGACGTGTTCGACTGGCTGGAGAACGACGCGGCCGGTGCCGAGGTGCGGGCGCTGGTGCTGCGCGGCGCCGACGGGCACTTCTGCGCCGGCGGCGACATCAAGGACATGGCCGGCGCGCGGCAGCAGGCCGCCGAAGGGGACCCGGAGGCCTTTCGGCGCCTGAACCGCCGCTTCGGTGAAATGATCAGCATCGCCAACCGTCTTCCCCAGGTGCTGATCACGGTGCTGGAAGGCGCGGTGATGGGCGGCGGCTTCGGCCTGGCGTGCGTCAGCGATGTGGCGATTGCCGCCGGCGACGCCAAATTCGGGCTGCCGGAAACCGGCCTCGGCGTCATCCCGGCGCAAATTGCGCCGTTCGTGGTGCAGCGCATCGGCCTCACCCGCGCCCGCCGCATTGCCCTCACCGGCCAGCGCTTCGACGGCCACCACGCCTTGACCCTGGGGGTCGTCCACGAGGTCGCCGATTCCCCGGCGGAGCTGGAGAAAAAGCTCGCCGAAGTGCTCGACCAGGTACGCCGCTGTGCCCCCAACGCCACCCGCGCCACCAAACAATTGGTGCTGGATGTGGGCCACGTACCCATGGAAGAACTGCTCGACCGCGCCGCCGGCGAATTCGCCCAGGCCGTGGCCAGCGAAGAGGGCCAGGAAGGCACCCTGGCCTTTGTGCAAAAAAGACCGCCGAGCTGGGCTGCAAAAGAATGAGAGCACGATTGTACGAGCGAGTCCTTGTAGGAGAGGGCCCGGCCCGCTCGCACGGGTGCACCCACAAGGCCGTCGCTGGCAAATAAATAAGGAATGGCAATGAGTTTTGAGAAAGTACTGGTCGCCAACCGCGGCGAGATCGCCTGCCGGGTGCTGCAAAGCGCGCGGGCGCTGGGTTACCGCACGGTGGCGGTGTTTTCCGAGGCGGACGCCGGCGCCCGCCATGTGCAACTGGCCGATGAGGCGGTGTGTATCGGCCCCGCCACCGCCGCCGAGTCTTACCTGAACGTGACGGCGCTACTGGAAGCCTGCCGCCGCAGCGGCGCCGACGCGGTACACCCCGGCTACGGCTTTCTGTCCGAGAACGCGGACTTCGCCGCCGCCTGCGCGCAGGCCGGTGTCACCTTCATCGGCCCGCCCGCCGAGGCGATCCGCCTGATGGGTTCCAAGCGCCTCTCCAAGATCGCCATGCAGGAGGCCGGCGTCCCCTGCGTGCCCGGCTACCAGGGCGAGGACCAGAGCGACGCCACCCTTATAAAAGAAGCCGAGGCCGTCGGCCTGCCGCTGATGATCAAGGCCAGCGCCGGTGGCGGCGGGCGCGGCATGCGCGTGGTCACCGAGACCGACCAGATCGCCCCCCAACTCAAGAGCGCCCGCCAGGAAGCGAAAAGCAGCTTCGGCAACGACGAACTGATCCTCGAGCGGGCAGTGATCAATCCCCGCCACGTGGAAATCCAAGTGTTCGGCGACCACCACGGCAACGTCATTCACCTGGGCGAGCGCGATTGCTCCGTGCAACGCCGCCACCAGAAGGTGGTCGAGGAGGCGCCCTCCCCGGCTGTCGACGACGACCTGCGCCGGCGCATGGGCGAGGCGGCGGTGAACGCCGCCAAGGCCTGCGACTACGTCGGTGCCGGCACCGTGGAATTCCTGCTCGGCGCCGACGGCGACTTCTACTTTCTGGAAATGAACACCCGGCTGCAGGTGGAGCACCCGGTCACCGAGTTGGTCACCGGCCAGGACCTGGTGGCCTGGCAGCTGCGGGTGGCCGCCGGCGAGCCCCTGCCGCTCACCCAGGCGCAAGTGCGGCTCAGCGGCCACGCCATGGAAGTGCGCCTCTACGCCGAGGACCCGGCCCGGGGCTACCTGCCGCAAACCGGCCCGGTGCTCAGCTGGCGGCCCGCCACCGGCGAGGGCGTGCGCATCGACCACGGCCTGGTGGATGGCGCCGAAGTGGGCAGCCACTACGACCCGATGCTGGCCAAGATCATCGCCTTCGGCGCCAGCCGCGACGAAGCCCGCCGCCGGCTGATTCGCGCCGTGGAAGACACCGTGCTGATGGGCCTGGACGACAACCGCCGCTTTCTGGCGGCGATTCTGCGCCACCCGGAATTCGCCGCCGGCCGCGCCACCACCGCCTTTATCGGCGGGCCGTTCGCCGACGACCCGGGCCTGCGCGAGGCCGACACGCCGGACGCCCTGTGGGCGCTGGCCGCCCTGCTGCTGGCCCGGGCCGGTGCCGGCGAAGCCGCTGGGCACGCCGGCTACCGCAACTGGCACTCCAGTGGGGTCGGCGCGCAGCCGCTGGTACTGGCCCAGGGCGACCAGGAACGCACCCTCTACCTGACCCCGGACGGCGTCCACGACGGCCCGGACCTGGTGCTGGACGCGGTGCACGACGACGGCACGCTGATTGCCACGCTGGACGGCGTACGCCGGCGCTACCACTGGCTGTATCGGAACGGCCACGTATGGCTCCAGGACGGCGGCCTGCGCGCCTGCTTCGAAGCCTGCACCCACCGCGCCAGCGGTGGCGAACAAGGCCCCGGCTCTGGCCAACTGAAAGCGCCCATGGACGGCGCGGTGATTGAAGTAAACGCCGCCGCCGGCGACACGGTGAAAAGGGGACAGATATTGGCGGTGCTGGAAGCGATGAAAATGGAGCACGCCCTGAAAGCCGACTGCGACGGCACCGTG
Organism: Alcanivorax sp.; assembly: GCA_041624875.1. Taxonomy (GTDB): domain Bacteria; phylum Pseudomonadota; class Gammaproteobacteria; order Pseudomonadales; family Alcanivoracaceae; genus Alloalcanivorax. The sequence goes on along the minus strand of JBFJUC010000204.1, from coordinate 476 downwards.
GACGCGGTCACCGTGAGCGCCGGCGATCAGGTCAAACGCCAGCAACTGCTGATCACCGTCACCCCGACGGTTGTCACCGAATGACAACCGGCTGGCGTTTTCGGGTAACGGACGAACGTGCCAAAGTATGTTTGAATGGCTTCACGGCGGCGGCACGCGACCGACCGGTCGCGCATTTTCTTGCCGGTCCAGGGGGCGAACGTTAAGGTATGGCGGCCCCTGTGGTGCGGTCCCGAGCCGCCACCGGACGCCGGATGTGACCCGAACTCAGAGCAGTGCTTTATATAAACTCCCGGCTTGATCCGGGCATTCCAAGAACACAGACAATGGAGATTCCATGAGCAGCGCCGACGTCATTACGTTGCCCAAGCTTCTGTCCAAGGTTCCCGAGATTTTCGGTAATCTGCCCGGTTTGATCAAAGGCTCCAAGATGAGCAAGATCACCGACACCAACACGCCGCTGGGCTTGGGGGTGG
>JBFJUC010000203.1:0-4950 GCA_041624875.1 Alcanivorax sp. | reverse complement strand
TTCATCGTCGCCAACAGCGTGCTGTTCACCATGGTGCGCCACGCCAGCCAGAGCGACGGCCTGCTGCGCGAGGACGATGTCGCCGCCGAACTGACGCGAATGGTGTCCGGCTACCTGGCTGATTCCCCGCCGGATGGGGAGGACCGCCCATGACGCCCGATCTCGCGATGACCTATTGCAGGATGATCGCGCGCGCCTGGAAGAAGACGCGGACACCATCACCCTGCGCCTGGATTTCCACTACCCCCAGGATTACGCGGTGCGGTTTCTGACCGAATCGGCGGTGGCGTCCGCCTTCGCCTGCCACGTAGTGCTGCGCGGCCAGGCCCTTGAGCAGGGCGCGGTGCACTTCAACTACCCGCCCCCGGCATACGCCGCGCTCTACCAACAGACCTTCAGTGGCATCGACGTGGTATTCGACGCGCCGGCCGTGGCGCTGACCCTGCCCGCCCACTACGGTGATGAACCCTTGCCGAGCCACGACCGGGAAGTGTTGTGGATGGCGGTGCAGCAATGCGAGGCACGCCAGGAGGCACTGCGCCGCCATGGCTCGTTCAGCGACCAGGTGCTGACATTGCTCCACGACAACAGCGGCGCCAATCTCTTGGAAGTGGCCACCGCCTTGCACATCAGCCCACGCACCCTGATCCGCCGCCTCAAGCACGAAGGCTTGCGCTTCCAAACGCTGCGCGACCAGACCCTGGCGCGCCGCGCGGCCCAGCTGCTGGCCCTGCCCCACTACACGGTGGCGGCGGTCGCCGAATTGCGCCGCTCCCCCACACTGGCCTGGCCCACGCTGCTGATCCTCATCGGCAGCCTGGCGACCATCTTCGGCAGCTGGGTGCTGACCATGAACGAACTGTGGCCCCTGTGGCTTGGCATGCTGGTCAACGGCATCGCCGGCTACGCGCTGTTCACGCCGGCCCACGAGGCGATCCACCGCTGCGCGGCGCGCAGCGCCAAAGCCAACGACTGGATACTGGCCGCGGCCACCTTCGTGGCGGTGCCGTTCGGCCGCGGCCGTCTGTTCCGGCTGCTGCACATGCGCCACCACCGTTTCGCCAATGAGGAGAACGACCCGGATCACTGGATGGCCAGCAGCCTGTGGACCATGCCGCTGTGGGGCCTGTGGCCGTACCTGTATTTGTATTACTTTCTGCGCGATCCAGGTCGCGTGCCCAACTTGCCGGTCTCGGAAGTGGTGCGTGAAATGGTCGTGGCCGGGGCAATCATCGCCGCGCTCTGGGTGTGGGCGCCGTTCTACATGCTCACCCTTTGGCTGGTGCCGACCTACCTTGCCTATTTCCTGATGTGCCTGGTGTTCATGGTGCTGCCCCACTACCCGCATACCGGGCGCCAGGATGAAAACCCCAACACCACCGCCTTGATGCGCATGGGCCAGGAATGGTGGTTGACGCCGGTGCTGATGTACCAGAACTACCACCTTATGCACCACCTTTACCCGACCATCCCGTTCTACCGCTACGGCAAGGCGTGGAAAGCCCGCGAGGCCTACCACCGCGAACATTCAGAGGCGATGCTTATCGGCCCCTTCGATCTGGGTCCGCAAACCACGGCCGCGCGGGGAGGTCACCGGGCATGAACAAGACCGTCTTGAGCACCGGCGCCGCCAGGCCCTGCCCGGCTTCAGCGTCACCGCGCAAAGCGTCGCGATCCGCATGTTACCGCTACGATTGATGGCCTGGTTCGTACAGCGCAAAGCAAATGCCTGATACAGTGACGGCTCGCCTACCCTGGTTGGCACCGACTGAGCGGCAAAGGAACGAACCATGGACGACAAAAGCCCCGCCGAAGGACAGCGCCACCTGGCGGTGCTGATCGACGCTGACAACGCGCCGCCCGCCATTGTCGAGGGCCTGTTCGAGGAGATCGCCAAATACGGCGTGGCCAGCGTGAAACGCATTTACGGCGACTGGACCAAGCCCAACCTGGGCGGCTGGAAGAAGGTGCTGCTGGACTATTCGATCCAACCGGTGCAGCAGTTCGCTTACACCCAGGGCAAGAACGCCACCGACAGCTCGCTGATCATCGACGCCATGGACCTGCTCTACACCCGGGAACTGGGCGGCTTCTGTCTGGTCTCCAGCGACAGCGACTTCACCCGCCTGGCGGCGCGGCTGCGCGAAGCCGGCGTCACCGTCTACGGCTTCGGTGAAAAGAAAACGCCCAACCCGTTCGTGGCCGCCTGTGACAAGTTCATCTACACCGAGATCCTGCGCGCCGACGCGGAAGAGCCGGCGCCCGCCAAGAGCGGCGCCGGCGACGGCGGCAAGGCGGCGGACAAACCGGCCCAGGCGCAGGCCGCCAAGGCCCAGAGCGACAAGGAAAAGCCGCCGCTCAACTTTATCGCCCGGGTAATCGAAGATATCTCCGACGACGAAGACTGGGTGCACCTGGGCGCGCTGGGACAGAACCTCAACAAACGCAGCCCGGCGTTCGACACCCGCCTCTACGGCTTCAAGAAACTCAGCGAATTGCTCAAAGCCCACCCCAACCGGTTCGAAGTCCAGGAAGCGGGCGGCGGCAGCAAGGCATTGCGTGTGCGGAATAAACGCAAACGGTAGCTAGAGGCCCGCTCCCACAAAAGCTTGCTTCAACGCACCAACCAGAGGCTCAGCTGCGGGATGTAGGTGATCGCCAGCAAGGCGATCACCAGCACCAGCATGAACGGCAGCGTCGCGGCGAACAGCTCGGTGATCGATTTGCGGAACCGGTAGCTGGCGATGAACAGATTCATACCCACCGGCGGCGTGATGTAGCCGATCTGCATATTGGCCACAAAGATAATCCCCAGATGCACTGGATCAATACCGTAGCGCAACGCCACCGGCAGAATCAGCGGCACCATGATCACCAGCGCGGCGAAGATATCCAGAAAAGCGCCTAGCACCAGCAGCAGAATGTTCAACAACACCAGGAAGGCGATCTTGCTCTGCACATGGGTTTGGATGAACGCAAACAACTGCTCGGGCACGCCGGCGTACACCAGGTAATCGGCGAACGCCTGCGCTACCGCCAGAATCAGCAGAATGCCGCCCACCATCACCATCGCCTCGCGCGTGATGCCGGGCAGGCGCCGCACCGGAATCTCGCGGTACAGGAACACCTCGGCGAACAGCACGTAGAGCGCGGTCACCGCCGCCGCTTCGCTGACCACCAGAAAGCCGGAGAAGATACCGCCCAGCACCACGAACGGCAGCGGCAGCTCCCAGCGCGCTTCCCAGAGCGCGTCGATCAGCTCGCGGGTGCGGAACGCCTGGCGCGGCAGCGGCGCTTCGCGGTTGGCCCACAGGCAGTAGAAATACAACAGCACCACCATCAGCAGCGCCGGGCCGATACCGGCCAGGTACAGGTCGACGATCTCCACCGCCGGCATGGCCAGCTGCTGCGACAGCTGCTGGGCGATGATGCCGTAGATCAGCAGCGGCACCGACGGCACCAGCAGCAGCCCCAGGCTGCCGGACGAGGTCACCAGGCCGAGGCTGAAACGGCTCGGGTAGCCGGCCTTCACCAGCGCCGGCAGCAGCAAAGCGCCCAGCGCCACGATGGTGACCCCGGAGCCGCCGGTGAGTGCGGTAAAGAACGCGCAGGCGATCAACGCCACGAACGCCATGCCGCCAGGCATCCAGCCGAATGCCGCCTGGCTCAGACGCACCAGCCGGTCGGCGGTGCGCGACTCACTGAGCAGAAAGCCAGCGAAGGTGAACAACGGCAGCGCCATCAGCACCACCGAATCGGACAGCTGGTAGATGTCGATGTGCAGCACCGCCAGCGGCGAGCCTTGAGTGTAAAAACCCAGCGCGGCGGCGCCCAACAGCACCGCGAACAACGGCGCGCCGAGCAGCGCCAGCAACAGCAAAACCAGCACGGCGATCCAGATCATGCCACCGGCTCCCGCATGCTCGGTCGCCGCCCGCGCAGCCCCAGGCCGAACAGCACCAGGTAACGCAGCGCCATCACCGTGAAGCCGAGCGGGATCACCGCTTGAAGCAGCCAGCTCGGCAGCCCGGCGAACGCGGTGGCGCCGAACTGGTATTCCTCAATCACGAACTGAACGCTGTACCAGCCGGTGAGCACGCAGATGCCCGCGGTGAACAGGTCCACCACCCCGGTGACCCAGGGCAGCCAGCGTTCCGGCAAAAAGTTGGCGGCCAGATCAATGCGGATGTGCTCGTCCTTGCGCGAGGCGATCATCGCACCCAGCAGGCCGATCCACAGCACCGCGTTACGCAGCAGCGGCTCCGCCCATATAAGGCTTTCGCCGGCGAAATTACGCAGGCCAATCTGCGCCACCGCCAGCAGCACCATGCCCAACAGCACGGTAACGATCAGCGCGTCCTCGAAACGGTGCAGCCAGAACAGCAAGCGGCGCATTTACTGACCCGTGTCGCGGTGGGCCCTGAGGATACGGTGCAGCCGGTCGAGCATGTCGCGGCTCAGCTCGCCCTGTTCCACCAGTTCATTGGTGGCTTTGTCGGCGTAGCGCTTCCATTCGGCGCGCTGCTCGTCGCTGGGGGCCACCAGCTCCAGGCCCTGGTTGCGCACCGCCTGGAAGGCGTCCTTGTTCTGCTCGCGGCTGTCCCGGTCGATGGTATCAAAGGCGCTTTCCAGCACCCGACGTACTACCGCCTGGTCCGCATCGGCGAGGCGGTCGAAGTGGCGCTTGTGGATCGCCAACAGCCCGTAGGTGTAGAGCAGCGGCAGGTCGGTGATGTAATCCACCCGCGAATACCACTGCAGGGTGAGGGCGGCCACCGGCGGCGCCGCGAAGGCGTTCACCGCGCCGGTCTGCAGGGAGGTGAGCACCGAGCCGATGTTCAGCACGATCGGCGACAGCCCCAGGGTGTCGGCGGCATTGGCGGAAGCGCTGTCGCCGGAGGGCAGCCACAGCTTCTGCGCGCGCAGATCGTCCAGACCGCGTACCGGGTT
>JBFJUC010000202.1:0-4974 GCA_041624875.1 Alcanivorax sp. | reverse complement strand
GCCCACGGTTTTTTCCGGGTAGGGAGTATCCTGCATTGACCTTTCTTCCACGTCGATCAAGGGCTTCGCCGCATCATCATCGGCGCGGTTGCGGTTGTCCAGTTCTCGTGCGGTATCCATGTTCGTCTCCTTACCAACGGCGCTCAAGACGCTTGCGCAGTACCACCGCCAGCGTGTTCATGGTGATCAGGAAGGCGAGCAGAACCATGATCGCCGCCGACGTCATGGCCACGAAGGACTGCTCGGGGCTGTCCGCCCATAGATAAATCTGCACCGGCAGTACCGTGGCCGGATCGGTGGGGCCGCCGGGAATATCGACGATAAAGGCGACCATGCCGATCAGCAGCAGCGGCGCGGTTTCACCCAGTGCCTGGGCCATGCCGATGATCGAGCCGGTCAGCATGCCCGGCAGCGCCAGCGGCAACACATGGTGGAGCACCACCTGCATCTTCGAAGCACCCAGCGCCAGGGCCCCCTCGCGCACCGAGGGCGGCACGGTCTTGATCGCCGCGCGGCTGGTGATAATGATCGTCGGCAATGTCATCAGCGTCAGCACCAGACCGCCCAGCAGGGGCACCGAACGCGGCAACCCGAACACATTAATGAAAATCGCCAGGCCCAGCAGACCGAAAATGATCGACGGCACCGCCGCCAGGTTGTTGATATTCACCTCAATGAAGTCGGTGAATTTGTTGCGCGGTGCGAACTCTTCCAGATAAATGGCCGCCGCCACGCCAATCGGAAACGACAGACAAAGCGTGACGATCATGGTGAAGAACGAACCGACAATGGCACTGCCGATACCGGCCAGTTCGGGTTCGCGGGAATCACCGTGGGAGAAGAACGAGGCGTTGAAACGTTTATCCGTATCACCGGCGGCTTCGAGATCTTCAATCCACTGTTTCTGCTGGTCGTCGAGACGCGCTTCGGGGCGCTTCTTTTGCGATGTTTTCAGATACAGGTCGACGTCGTCGTCGGCCAGCAGCCAGAGTTCCCGGGTGCCGCCCAGCAGGCCGGGGTCGGCTTTCAGTTCGTCACGCAGGTTATAGCTGGCGCCACTGCTGACCAGATCGTAAAGCAGACGCTGCTGCTGACGATCGTCGACACCGGGAAACCGCTCGCGCAGCGCCGCTTTGATAACACCACCAAAATTGGCGTAGTTCAGTTGCTCGTCGTCACTGGCGTCATCCACGCCCAGGACGTCCCGGTCGAGGCTGATTTCCAGTTTGATGTAGTGTTCAAAAAAGGCACTGTGCCCCTTGCCGATAATGTCGGTGAACAGGATCAGCAACGCCAGCAGACCGACACCGATGGACAGAATGCCGTAGGCCTGGAATCGCTTTTCCTGCCGATAACGCCGCGCCAGACTTTCACGCACCTTCGCCGTGGTCTCGCTCATTACGCCGCCTCCCGATGGGTTGTCAGTCGGTTCATTCGTACTGCTCCCGGTATTTCTTAACGATGTGCAGCGCCACCACGTTGAGAACCAGGGTGGTGATGAACAGCATCAGGCCGAGCGCGAAGGCCGCCAGCGTTTTGGCGCTGTCGAATTCCTGGTCGCCGGTCAGCAGGGTCACGATCTGCACGGTGACGGTGGTGACCGCCTCCAGGGGGTTCACGGTGAGATTGGCGGCGAGGCCCGCCGCCATCACCACGATCATGGTTTCGCCGATGGCCCGGGACGCGGCCAAAAGAATGCCGCCCATGATGCCCGGCAACGCAGCGGGAAAGACCACCTTGCGAATCGTCTCGGACTTGGTGGCGCCCAGGCCCAGGGAGCCGTCGCGCATCACTTGGGGCACGGCGGTGATCACGTCATCGGAAATCGAGGAGACGAAGGGAATAATCATCACGCCCATTACCAGGCCGGCGGCCAGTGCGGATTCGGAGGCCACGTCCAGCCCGATGCTTTCACCCACATCGCGGATAAACGGCGCCACGGTGAGCGCGGCGAAGAAGCCGTACACCACCGTGGGCACGCCGGCGAGAATCTCCAGCAGCGGCTTGGCCACGGCCCGCACCTTGGCATGGGCGTATTCGGCCAGGTAGATCGCCGACATCAGCCCCACCGGCACCGCCACCAAGAGCGCGATGGCTGAGATCAGCAGCGTGCCCATGAACAGCGGGATGGCGCCGAAGGCCCCCGCGGACGCCACCTGGTCCGCGCGCAAAGCGGTTTGCGGGCTCCATTGGGTGCCGAACAGGAAATCCACCGGCGACACCTGACCGAAGAAGCGGATCGATTCGAACAGCACCGACATAACAATGCCGACCGTGGTCATGATCGCCACCAGGGCGCACAGCATGAACAGCACTCGCAGGATCTTCTCCACCTGCTGGCGGGCGCGCATCTGCGGCGCGATCTTCAACCAACCCCAGGCACCGCCAAGCATGGCGACAACGATGAACACCACCGTCAACGCCATGGTGTTGGTGCCGCGCAGTCCGCGCAGCAGCTCCGCCGCCCCGGCGATCTCAGGGCGCACCGAATCGGTGGCCAGGGCGCCGCTGGCCACATTCTGAATCTGACTCAGCAGCAGACTCCGGCCCCCTTCCGAGGCCGGACGAATCTCCTCGGGCAGACTCATCATCACCGTGCTTCGAATGATCGCGTCGTCGAAGATCAGCCAGGCGCCCAATACCACCAGCGCCGGGATCGCGCACCACAGTGCCGCCCGCATCGCGTAGTAGAAAGGCAGCGATTCCAAATGGCGGATACCGCCCAGGGGCCGCGCCTGGGCCAGCGACCTTTGCCAGCCGATGTAGTAGGCCGCCGCCACCATGGCGACCAACAGCAACAACAGGTTGCCTGTTTGCATGCCAACAACTCCGAGTGAGTGATTTTCTCGCGCAAACCTGGGGTTTGAGAGAAAAAACCGGGTTTATCCGCGCCCCGCCGGGGCGAAGAAAGCCCGGTGACTCAACGCCACCGGGCTTGGTTCGTTACGCGTCCCTGCGTAAACCCACGTCCTGTCTTACAGTTCCTTACCGGTCATGCTCTTCAGGCCCTGGGCCTGCTTAGCCATCTTGGCGCGCATGTCGTCCGGCAGCGGAATCATACCTTTGTCGACCAGGTAGCCGTCCGGGCCCCAGGCGCGCTCGCTGGTGAATTCCTTGATGTAGCCTTCGATGCCGGGCACCACGCCCACGTGCGCTTTCTTGACGTAGAAGAACAGGGAGCGGGAAACCGGGTAATCGCCGCTGGCGATGGTTTCCATGGTCGGCTCAACGCCTTCGATGGTGGCCGCTTCCACTTTGCCGCGGTTCTGATCCAGGAAGGAGTAACCGAACACGCCCAGCGCCTGCGGGTTGGAACCCAGCTTCTGCACGATCAGGTTATCGTTTTCGCCGGCTTCCACGTAGGCGCCGTCTTCACGGATGCTGCGGCAGATGGACTTGTACTTGGACTTGTCTTCTTTTTTGATCGCGGCGATCCAATCGAAGGTTTTGCAGCCACCTTCAATGGCCAGCTCGTTGAACGCGTCGCGGGTACCGGAGGTGGGCGGCGGGCCCAGCACTTCGATCTCGGTGTCCGGCAGATCCGAATTCACTTCGCTCCACTTCTTGTACGGGTTGGGCACCAGCTTCTCGCCACCCTTCGGGTCCGGCACTTCCTTGCCCAGCGCCAGGAAGATGTCGCGCTTGGACAGGTCGATTTTCTCACCTTCGACGGAGTTGGCGATCACGATGCCGTCATAGCCGATCACGACTTCGGTGATTTCCTTCACGCCGTTTTTCTGGCACATCTCAAACTCGGAGCTCTTCATCCGGCGGGACGCGTTGGTGATGTCCGGATTCTCGGTGCCGATGCCCTGGCAGAACAGCTTCATGCCGCCGCCGGAACCGGTGGACTCGATCTTCGGCGTCGGGTTGCCGCTACGACCGAAACGCTCGGCCACGGTGGTGGCGAACGGGTATACCGTGGAGGAACCCACGATGGAAATACTGTCACGGGCGATCGCGGTGGCCGGGGCGCTGGCGAGGGCCACGGCGGCGGCGGCGCCGACGAGAGTCGCTTTCATTTGAAATTTCACTGTTAGCCTCCTGGTTGCATGGCGCCGGCGTTGGTCTTAACCCGGCTTCTTCTCTTCAGGCATGACGCATGCTAGAGGCGTTATGTGACAGCAACATTACATAAATGGGATCGTTCACGCACCCGCACTGCCCGGCGAAGACCCCGGTTTTGCTGACCCCGGCGCCCATCATCCGTATAATCGCGCCGGATCCGACACCCCGGCGAGGCCATTTTGACCCGACAACGCCTGCAACACCTGAAACGCTGGCAACAGCGCTTGACCGCCTTGACCTGTGGCGTCGGCCATCTGTGCGCCTGGTTCTCCCTGGCCATGGTGCTGCTGATGGTGTTGGTGGTGGTGCTGCGTTACGTGTTCGGCATCGGCAATATCGCCCTCCAGGAGAGCCTGATTTATTTGCATGGCTCGCTGTTCATGCTGGGCGCTGCCTACGCCCTGGCCCTGGACGAACACGTGCGGGTGGACGTGTTTTACCAGCATTTCAGCCCCCGCAAGCGGGCGCTGGTCAACATTCTCGGCACCCTGTTCCTGCTGCTGCCGGTGTGCGCGGCGATTTTCGGCCTCAGTTTCCAGTACGTGGTGCGTAGCTGGGCCGGCCTGGAGCGCTCCGACAATGGCGGCCTGCCGCTGGTGTTCCTGCTCAAGAGCCTGCTGCTCGCGCTGCCCGCGCTGCTCACCCTGCAAGCGGTGGCGGAGCTGATCCGCCATGGCCTGACGTTGGCCGGCGCCACCCCGCCGCAAGAGGCCCTTGAGGACGAGGGGGACGCATGGAGCTGATCCCCCTGCTGATGTTCGTGGCCGTGGGCGTGACCCTGCTGAGCGGCTACCCGGTGGCGTTCTGCCTGGGCGGCGTGGCGCTGATATTCGCCGCCGGCGGCCTGCTCGGCGGCAGCCTGAGCATGACCGACCTGACGTTCCTGCCCGGGCGACTGTTCGGCAT
>JBFJUC010000201.1:0-4981 GCA_041624875.1 Alcanivorax sp. | reverse complement strand
TTGTAACCTTCAGGGAAGGGATCCGGCTCCATCAGGTCCTTGGTTTCATGGACCACCTTGTACTGGCCGTTGGTCTGCGCCACGCCGATGCGGGTCTTGGACCACAGGTGATGGTTTTCATGGATGCGCACATAGCCTTCCGGCGCTTTCTTGAACTCAATCCCGGGAGACGCTTCGCGGATCTTGTCGACATCGAACGAGCCGGCTTTCTCCACCGCCGCTTTCCACAGCCATGGGCCCAGATAAGCCGCCTGGGTCACATCGCCGATCACCATGTCGTCGCCCCAGCGTTCCTTGAAGGCGGCCACGAATTCTTTGTTATTGGCGTTGTCCAGGCTCTGGAAGTACTTCATGGAGGCGTACACGCCCTCCACGTTTTCACCACCAATACCGCGAATTTCATCCTCGGTGACGGAGATGGTCAGCAGCAGCGGGGATTCCTCGGTGAGGTCGATACCGGCGGCCTTCATCTGCTTGTAGAAGGCCACGTTGGAACCGCCCACCACGGACGCGAAGATCACATCCGGTTTGCGCAGCTTGATCTTGTTGATCACCGAGTTGAACTGGGTGTGGCCGAGCGGGTAGTACTCCTCGCCCACCACTTTCAGACCCTTCTTCTCGATATGGATGCGCGCGATCTTGTTGGAGGTTCGCGGCCAGATATAGTCGGAACCGAGCAGGTAGAACGTTTTCGCCCCCTTCTCTTTCACCGCCCAGTCGATGCCGGCGAGAATTTGCTGGGTGGCTTCCTGGCCGGTGTAGATCACATTGGGGGACTGCTCCAGACCCTCATAGAAGGTGGGGTAATAGAGCATGCCGTTGAACTGCTCAATGACCGGCAGCACCGCTTTGCGCGAGGCGGAGGTCCAGCAGCCGAAGATTGCCGCCACATCGTCCTGGCGCAGCAGTTTGCGGGCTTTTTCGGCGAAGGTGGGCCAGTCGCTGGCGCCGTCTTCCTGAACGTATTCGATCTGCCGGCCGAGCACCCCGCCCTGGGCGTTGATCTGCTCAATGGCCAGTTTCTCCGCCTGCACCGAACCGATCTCACTGATCGCCATGGTGCCGGTGATGGAGTGCAAGATGCCCACCTTGACGGTGTCTTCGGTGACCGCCAGGCCGGAGGTGTTGACCTCGGACGTGGGCGGCGCGGCGAACGACGGCGTGCTTAACGCCAGTACCGCCGGCAACGCCAGCAGCCCGGCCAGCAGGCGGCGGCGCGGACGCGATGGCAAGGAATGCTTCGGTGTCTTCATGGTTAACCCCTCGTTAGCGACATTCATGGATCCCCGGGAGCCCGATGGCTCCGTCGACCCTCGCTAACGAGTATGGGAAGGCGCCCGCACCGCTCCCATTCGGCGAATACGCCATGCCCCTACGTCATTTGACGCATTCCGCGATCCCGGCGGCGGCCCTAGGCTGCGCCCTTGGGGTATCCACGTTTGGGGGGTACGGCACGAATCGTGCTTTCTTCTTGGCCCGGCTTTCGGGTATGGCGGACGATCAGGCATGGCCATCGAACAACGCATCTTCCGGGTGCGGCGCAACTACAATAAGTGGGTCGCCAACCAGACCTTGGAAGACTTCGCCCTGCGCTTTACCGGCAAGGCGGCACGCCGCTGGTCGGCGGGGCGGGTGGCGAACACCGCGCTGGGCGCCATTTCGTTCCTGGCGCTGGAGGCCATCGGCGGTGCCATTACCCTGAACTACGGCTTCACCAACGCGGTGGCGGCGATCGCCGTGGTGAGCGCGGTGATCTTCCTGCTCGGCCTGCCAGTGAGCTACTACGCGGCCCGCTACGGCGTCGATATCGACCTGCTCACCCGGGGCGCCGGCTTCGGCTACCTGGGCTCCACCCTCACTTCGCTGATCTATGCGTCCTTTACCTTTATCTTTTTCGCCCTGGAAGCGGCAATCATGGCCATGGCCCTGGAAGTGTTGTTCGGGCTGCCGCTGACGCTGGGGTATGTGGTGAGCTCGCTGGTGGCGATACCGCTGGTGACCCATGGCATCACCTATATCAGCCGCTTCCAGCTCTGGACCCAGCCGGTGTGGCTAGTGCTGCAGTTGGCCCCGTTTGTGTTCATCCTGTTTCAGGACCCCGAATCTCTGAGCCGTTGGCAGGGTTTCGACGGTGCACTGGGCAACGACGGCGCCTTCAATCTGGTGCTGTTCGGCGCCGCCGCCACGGTGATGTTTTCCCTGGTGGCGCAGATCGGCGAGCAAGTGGATTTCCTGCGCTTCATGCCGGAGCCGGGACCAGAGCGCAAGCAGCGGCGGCGCTGGTGGCTGGCGATGCTGGCCGGCGGCCCGGGCTGGATCATTGTCGGCGGCATCAAGGCACTGGCCGGTTCGTTCCTGGCGGTGCTGGCGTTTTCCCATGGGCTGCCGCACAGCCTGGCCCAGGAACCCATGCACATGTACCTGGTGGCGTTTAGCCACATCACCACGCACCCGGCCACGCTGATGGCCCTGGCGGGCATTTTCGTAGTGCTGTCCCAGTTGAAGATCAATGTCACCAACGCCTACGCCGGCTCCATCGCCTGGTCCAACTTCTTTTCCCGGCTCACCCACAGCCACCCGGGCCGGGTGGTGTGGCTGGTGTTCAACGTAATGATTGCCCTGGTGTTGATGGAAATCGGCATTTACCGGGCGTTCGAATCCATCCTCGGCAGTTACGCCATGGTGGCGGTGGCGTGGATCGGCGCCCTGGTCGCGGATCTGGTGATCAACAAGCCGCTGGGGCTGAGCCCAAAGGGCATCGAATTCAAACGCGCCTACCTTTACGACATCAATCCGGTGGGCTTCGGCGCCATGGTGATGGCGACACTGGTGGGCCTGGTGGCGCGCAGTGGTTTCTGGGGCGGCGACGCCGAGGCGCTGGCCTCCTTCCTGGCCCTGCTCACGGCCTTCGTAACGTCACCGTTGATCGCCCTGCTCACCAACGGCCGCTACTACATCGCCCGAACACCGGAGCCGGCCACCGCCACCCGCGGCCGGCCGTGCTGCATCTGCGAGCACCACTTCGACGACGAGGACATGGCGTTCTGCCCGGCCTACAACGGCCCGATCTGTTCGTTGTGCTGCTCACTGGACGCGCGCTGCAACGACGCCTGCAAGCACCACGCCCGTTTTCAGGAACAATTGATGGACTGGCTCGGCGGCGTGCTGCCGCAACACATCGTGGTGCACCTGCGCTCCCGTCTGGGGCATTTCGTGGGGCTGCTGGCCCTCGTCACCCTGGTAATGGCCGCCCTGCTGACGCTGGTCTACACCCAGGTGGCGATCACCGATCCGCAAGTGCGCGATCTGATGGCCACCACCCTGGCCAAGGTCTTCGCGATCCTGATCATCATCAGCGGCGTGGTGGCCTGGCTGTTCGTGCTGGCCCACGAAAGCCGGGTGGTCGCCCAGGAGGAATCCCACCGCCAAACGCGCATGCTGATGGCGGAAATCAAAGCCCACGAAAAAACCGACCGCAAACTGCAAAAAGCCAAGGAACTGGCGGAGGCCGCCAATCAGGCCAAGAGCCGCTATCTCACCGGGCTCAGCCATGAACTGCGCTCGCCGCTCAATGCCGCCTTCGGCTACGCCCAACTGCTGGAGAACGACCCGTCGATACCGGAGAACCGGCGCGGCGCGGTGGCGGCGATCCGCCGCAGCACCGGCCACCTTTCTGATCTGATCGAAGGGCTGCTGGAAATCTCCAAGATCGAAGCCGGCCGCCTGGAGCTGTACCGCAACCGGGTACGGGTGCGTTCGCTGATCGACGAGTTGGTCACCATGTTCCAATTGCAAGCGGAAGAAAAAGGCATCGGCTTCGAATTCCACAGCCAGGGCCGCATTCCCGAGTGGGTCACCACCGATGAAAAGCGCCTGCGCCAGGTGCTGATCAACCTGCTTTCCAATGCGATCAAATTCACCAGCCAGGGCCGCGTGGTGCTGCATATCCGCTACCGCAACCAGGTCGCCGAGTTCACTATCCGCGACACCGGTGTGGGCATCGCCGAGGAAGACCAACAACGTATCTTCCGACCCTTTGAGCGAGTGCGTAAACCGGGCATGCCGGCGGTCCACGGCACCGGCCTGGGGCTCACCATCACCAAGCTGCTGGTGGACATCATGGGTGGCGATCTACAGGTCAGCAGCACCCCGGGCCAAGGCAGCGAGTTCCGCCTCTGGGTGATGCTCTCCAGCGTCGCCCACTCGGACGCGGACCGGGACAGCCAGCGCCCGGTGGTGGGCTATCAGGGGCCGCCCAAATCTCTGCTGGTGGTGGATGACGACCCCTCCCACCGAGGCCTGGTCAGCGACCTGCTCACGCCGCTGGGGTTTCAGGTCACCGAAGCGCCGGACGGCCAGACCGGCCTCGACATGGCCCGGCAAAGCAGCCCGGACCTGATCCTGCTGGACATCGCCATGCCCGGCCTGGACGGCTGGCAAACCGCCGCCGCGCTGCGCGCCAACGGCTACCGGGGCAGCCTGGTGATGCTGTCCGCCAACGCCCGGGAGAGCCAGACCGACGCCCCCGCCGGCCTGCACGACGACTACCTGATCAAACCGTTCAAACTGGGCGGCCTGCTGGATACGCTGGCACGCCACCTGGACCTTACCTGGCGTCACCATCTGGACGGCGACCTGCGTGAAACCCGGCGCATTCCGGTGTCACAGATCCGCCTCGACCCGGGGTTGCGCGATGAGCTGCTGGCCCTGGCGGAGATCGGTCACCTGGCCGGCCTGCGCGACGCTCTGCATCGCGCCGAGCAGGACCGGCGATTGCCACCGACGCTGGCCGGCGCCCTGCAAGCGCCCCTGGAACGCTTCGACTTCCAGGCCCTGATCCAATTATTGGAGCAGACCCCATGAGCCCTTCGGTCCGTAAGGACGTGATTCTGGTGGTGGATGACTCTCCGGATTCCCTGGGCATGATCCACCACGCCCTGGACCAGGCCGGGCTCACCGCCCTGGTCGCCCTGGAAGGCGA
>JBFJUC010000200.1:0-4998 GCA_041624875.1 Alcanivorax sp. | reverse complement strand
GCGAGAAAGGGGATAGGACTGTAATATCCCTGGCTCTTCCGGTGCGGGGTGGAGCAGTCCGGTAGCTCGTCGGGCTCATAACCCGAAGGTCGTAGGTTCAAATCCTGCCCCCGCTACCACTAAAGAGAGACGCGACAAGGCCAGTCCAAAAGACTGGCCTTTTTGCATTATGGGACCGCTATAAACGTTGGGCTCAAGTCCGATGCGCGGCTTGAATGCTGCATGGGTCGCCGATCCCCAACGGGACCGGGGTCGCGTCGGTTAGTTCCGGCTGTCCGGGATCGGGGATGTTGTCGGCCGCTTGCCCGGATTAAACTGCCGGAGTGCCCGGGGCGAATGGCCACGGAAGCGTAAGCCGGACGCGGGGACACGCATGCAAACCAAGAACAGGCTGACAGCAGTGCTGGTCGCGAGCATGGTTGCGCTGGTCACGGTGCCGTTGTTGGCTGTTTCAGACTCTTTCGACGACGCGTTCGCCGCCTATGACCGTGGCAACTACGCCATTGCAGCGCGCAAGATGAAAACATCAGCAGACGAGGGCAATGCCATGGCCCAGTTCACCCTCGGCTTGATGTACGAAAATGGCCAGGGCGTGCCCAAGGACTATGCTGAGGCCAACAAGTGGTACCGCTTGTCTGCTGCGCAGGCTGAAGCTCGGTTGCCGATCCGCATAGGGAATATCTACACTAATGGCCAGGGTGTGCCGCAGGACTACGCCGAGGCCGTCAAGTGGTACATCCTGGCCGGTGACCGAAGCCTCTCCGAGGAACAGCATCCCCTCGGGTCTTCGGCCCTGGAAGCGCACGGCGTTCGGCAGGACTACCACGAGGCTGTCAAATGGTATCGACGCGCTGCCGAACAGGGAAATGCCTCCGCTCAGCTGCGTCTGGGCTTCAGCTATGCCGAAGGCAAGGGCGTGCCGGAGGATTATGTACAGGCGCATAAGTGGATCGATCTGGCCATTACTCGCTTTCCGCCATCTCCATCGGATATGGGCCTCCGGCACATGGCGATTGACGTTCGCGACAGCCTGGCCGAGATGATGACGCCGCAGCAGATCGCCGAGGCTCGGCGGCTGGCGCGAGAGTGGAAGCCGGTAAAGGGCGACGCGTCCCCTCGGCAATAGATTGCGGGCAACGCCCGACCTGCCCAGAGATTTAGGGAAGCGCTGAATAAATCAGTCCTGGATTTCTCAGCGCCCGCCGTCGGAAAAGCGTGGTTTTCCGATGGCTCACAAAATCCGTGGCTTGCAGCCACAGATTTTGCCAGCGCATCCTTGCGCTGCGGGAAACACTGAATACTTCAGCGTCCCCTTAGAGGGTGTAGACAAAACAATTATCCGGCCAGCCGGCGCAGCAGCAGGCGTGCTTCGGTGAGCCAGACCCAGGCTTCCGAGACCGCTGGCAGGCGGTCATGGTGCATGATTAGGCGCCGCGCGCGCTCGTTCCAGGCGTGCGTGCGCTCCACCACCCAGCGCTTGGCCAGGACCACGAAGCCATCGGCGCGGGTCGGCACCGCAAACAGCTCGCCCTGCCCGGGCACCTGCCAACGGCCCACGTTGCGGTTGGCCGGATGGCGCACGACATCGACCGTCAAGCCGTGTTGATCGTGCAGCGTGCCGGCACAGGTGCCGGCGTAGCCGGCATCCACGAACAGGGTCTGCACGGTCGGGTATTTGGCCACGGCGCGGGCGACCACGCCGTGGGCCGCATCCCGGTCTTGCACGCTGGCGGCCGTGACGCTGACGGCCAGCAGCAGACCCAGCGTGTCGACCACCAGGTTGCGCTTGCGGCCCTTGACCTTCTTGCCGGCGTCATAGCCGTGTGCCCCTCCCTGCGGCGAGCTGCGCGTGGACTGGGCATCCAGCACGACTGCGCTGGGCGCCGCCGTGCGCTCAATGCGCTCGCGCCACTGCGCCCGCAGGCGGTCGTGCAGGGCCTCGAACTTACCCTGCGCGCTCCAGCGCCGAAAGGTCTTGTAGACGTTGTCCCAGTGCGGAAATTCGTTGGGCAACTGACGCCAGGCGCAGCCGGTGCGCACCACGTAGCAACAGGCATCGACCAGCGCGCGGCGGCTGTGCCGCGGCGGCAAGCCGGGCCCGTCCGGCGCCTCAAACAGGTCCGCCACGCGCGCCCACTCGGCGTCGGTCAGGGAGCTGGGATAGCGCTGCTCGGGCGCTTGCGCCCGGTGGCGGGCGGTATAGCCGTAGCGGGGAAGCTGGGCGCCGTGCGCCGGTACGGGCGTGCCGCGCACGCGCTGGATGCCGGCCTCGCGCAGGGCGGCACGCACCGTCGCCGGGTGCACCGAGCGCCCGCCACGCTCGACCAAGGCCGCCGTCAGCTGGCCCAGCGTCGCCAGCGGCCGGTCCGCCACCAACGCCTGCAGAATCTCTACATCCGGCGGCCCAAGCCGCTTCGGGCGCCCACGTTTCGACATCTCGTCACCTCCTGTGGTCTCATCCGCACAGTACGGTGACAGTATAAATTGTTTTGTCTACACCCTCTTAGCGCGTCAACTCTCCGGAAACGATGAATACTTCTACGTTTCCCGAACAATGCTCCCTCCCCACGGTGCGACGGCTTTTTGCCGCTGCGCTGGTCCACCCTGGCTATAGGGGGACGGGCCTATCGGAGGGAGTTTTTAGCATCATGTTCAGGTGACCGGACACACACGGTAGCTCTTGGTGTTTCCAGGACGGATAGCGTTGCCAGGTGGCTTGGCAATCCTCCGTGCGTTACGCCCTTTCAGGCAACTGCAAAGGCGCTCTCGAACAGACGCTGCATGCGTTGCCAGGAATCCGTATCCGCGGCCTGATCGTACGCCAAAGGCATGCCGTATTTCTCCCCGAGGGCGGTGGCTTCCGGATTGGTGAAGCTGTGCATCGCCCCAGGATAGGACGCGATCTCGAAATCCGCCCCGGCGGCACGCATTGCGGTTCCAAACCCCAGCAGATCGTCGTGAGGGACAAACGGATCTGCCTCTCCGGTGCACACGAGAACCTTCGCTTCAATCGGTACCGGCGCGGGCGGGGTGCTGGGTCCCAGGCCGCCATGAAAGCTCACAACGGCTCCGAGCGCCTGGCCGATGCGAGCCATGTACAGGACGACGCTGCCGCCAAAGCAATAGCCGATCGCACCGATACGGCTGGGATCGACCTTCGGATGTGCCTGCAGCTGTGCCTTGGCGGCGTCAAAACGACGGACAATTTCCGGCATGTCGTCGAGCAATGGCTGCATCCAACCCATGGCCTGGTCGACGCTGGTGGCGATATTGCCGTTACCGTACATGTCGACCGCCAGCGCTACATAGCCCAAGGCCGCCAACCGGTCGGTACAACGCTGGGTCTGCTCGGTAATGCCGAATGCCTCGTGAACTACGAGGATGCCGGGGCGTCGTTCGCTGCCGGCAGCCCGGTCCACGTTCAAGTAACCGCTGAATGTCTGTTGTCCGCAGTGGTAGGTAAGGCGTTCGCCATGCGGGTTGTACATTGTGTTCTCCATATGTGCAGGGTCTGAATACTGAACCGCCCGGGGAAGTCCGGAGACCCATTGGTTTGAGTCATGCCGCCATGGTGCGCCATGAGTTGCTGATAGTAGACCGCTTCGACTTGTGCCAGTGGCCGGTGGCCAATCGGCGCCAGCAGCCGGCGATGGTTGAAGCAGTCCGCCCATTCGAGCGTGGCCGGCTCCATCGCCTGCCGTTTCTTCCAGGATTGGCGATGAATCACCTCGACCTTTGATAATCTCGGTCAGTGTGTTGTCGTAAGAAGTCCCCGACGCTGCCCACCGACGGTTCGACACCGGCTTCGGCCAAACGCCCGGTGTAGCGGATCGACACGTACTGCATACCGCGGTTGCACTGGGGAACCAACCCGTCTTGGCTTACGGGCCGATCGGGCGGAGAGTATGTGTTCAACATTTTCATGACTCCATCCTGTCAGAGGTGGGAGCCTCCGGAAAGGCCGGGGCGTTTCACCCTGTTTAGCACTGCCTGTTTTTCGATTATGCTGGATCAGGATAGCAAATTGATTATTGGGTTTGCGTAAACCAGGCCTGCCGAAGGCCGCTGGACTTCACCAAAAAACGGATATCGATAAAACAATGCGAAAAATTACCTTGCACACAGGCTTTATTAGCATTGGATTTCTTAGCGCACTGCTGCTCTTTACGCAAAGCGATTTGGGCCTTAGCGCCATAAAACCGTTGATGCAGAAAAAACTAACCTTTGCCGACGGAAGTAGCTATGTGGGTGAAGTGGACGGCGAGGGTATTCTGTCCGGAAAAGGCCGCCTAAGCTGGCGCAACGGTGTCGAGTATCAGGGGGAATTCGGGAATGGCTTATTCAACGGGCACGGCAAACTCATCTTGCCCAATAGCCATACCTACGAGGGTTCTTATTTGGACGGCCTTGAACACGGTATCGGTAAGGTAATCTATCAGGACGGGTCTGCCTATAGTGGCGTATTTGTCATGGGCCAGCAAGAAGGCCAAGGGCGATGGACTATGCCCGATGGCAGTACATACCTTGGACAAGTTACACGCGGTGGCCTGCGGCACGGAAATGGGCAAATTACCTACGCGAATGGCGATAAATATACGGGTGAGTTTAAAGACGGCCAAATGCATGGTCAGGGTATATATGAAACATCTCGTAAGGAGGTGTATTCCGGGTTTTTTGTGAAAGGTAAATTTACCGGAAAGGGCTCGTACACCAGTAAAAATAATGGCGCTTTTGTGGGTGATTTTGTCGATTGGGTGGCCTCTGGCGACGGCATAAAAAAAGATAACGACGGCAACCAGTGGAAAGGTTTTTTTAAGGAAGGCAACTTAAACGGTACAGGCGAATTTATTGGGGTCGATGGTACCCACTATAAAGGCGGATTTCGGTATGACCAGTATGACGGTCAAGGCGCTTTGACTGTAAAAAATGGTAATAAATACATAGGTGAGTTTTCCTACGGCCAAAAACACGGGAAGGGTCATTTTGAATACAAAGATC
>JBFJUC010000199.1:0-5003 GCA_041624875.1 Alcanivorax sp. | reverse complement strand
GAAGACATCCAGCTGGAACAGCCCAAACCAGGCCCCCGCGACCTGCTGGTGGCGGTGGAGGCGGTATCGGTCAACCCGGTGGACACCAAGGTACGCCAACGCCCCCTGGCGGAGAAGGGTCATAAAGTACTCGGCTATGATGCCGCCGGTCGGGTGGAAGCGGTAGGCGCCGACGTCCGCGACTTTCTGCCCGGTGACCGGGTCTGGTACGCCGGCGCCATGCAGCGCCAGGGCAGCAACGCCCAATACCAGTGCGTGGACGAACGCCTGGTGGCGAAAATGCCGGAGGGCACCGGCATGCAGGAAGCCGCCGCCCTGCCGCTGACCGTGCTCACCGCCTGGGAAAGCCTCACCGACCAGCTCGGCCTGACGCCGGACAACGCCGCCGGCAAGACCCTGCTGATAGTGGGCGGCGCCGGCGGTGTCGGTTCCATCGCCACCCAGTTGGCCGCCCGCCACTTCGGCATGACGGTAATCGCCACCGCCGGGCGCCAGACCTCCGCGGACTGGTGCACCGCCATGGGCGCCACTCACACCATCGACTATCGCAACGGCCTGCGCGAGCCCATGAAAGGACTGGGCATTGAGCAGGTGGACGCCATCCTGCTGGCACAGGAACCGGACGCCTACTGGAGCGACGCCTGCGAACTGGTCGCGCCGCTGGGCGGCATCGTCACCATTGTCGACGCCCGCGGCCCCCTGGACGTCAACCCGCTGAAAGCGAAAAGCGCCCGCTTCGCCTGGGAGTTCATGTTCACCCGCGCCCTGTTCGGCGTGGGCATGGAGCGCCAGGGCGAGATCCTGCGCGCCACCGCCCGTCTGGTGGAAGAAGGGGTGCTGCAGACCACCCTCTCGGAGTCACTGGGGCCGATCAACGCCGCCAACCTCAAAGAGGCCCACCGGCGTCTTGAATCCGGCAAGACCATCGGCAAGCTGGTGCTGGCCGGCTGGGATTAACCAGGCCGGTTACGCCAGGCGGGTCATACCCAGGCGCGCGAGGATCTCGTCCACGCTCTCCGGCGGTGCGCTCGCGCCCGCCGGGGAGAAGTGAAGCCGCACCTGTTTCGCGGTCGGCTCCGGGCATTCGGCGCGCACCGCCGGATCGATATCCACCAGCGCCGCCTGCACCGCGTGTCCCGCGGCCAACTGGCGCAGCCGGTAACGGGCGATCTTGCCGAGCGGAGTGAGCGGCATTTCCGCAAGGATGAACACCTTCTTGGGGCGCGCCGGCGGCTCACCGATCCGCTCCGCGACAAAGGCGCCGATCGACGCCTCATCATCGGCGCCGTCGCTCTTCACCACCACGTACAGCACCGGCAGTTCCCCGGCGTAGGCGTCGGGCATCGCGATCGCCGCCGCTTCGAGCACCGCCGGGTGGCTCATCGCCACTTCCTCGATCTCCAGCGGGTCGATGTTATGGCCGCTGCGAATAATAATTTCCTTGGTGCGACCGACCACCCGGATATCGCCGTTTTCCCCGACCACCGCCAAGTCACCGGAGGGCACCCAACCGTCAACGGGCGCCTGCTCGGTACCCCGCTCGGTCCGATAACCGGCGAACACCTGCGGACCCCGGACGTAGAGTTCACCACGCTGCCCAGGGGCAAGCGGCCGGCCCGGCTCGCCAATCGCAATGTCCGCCAGCGGCACCGGACGCCCCACGCTGGGCGGGCGGGGGATACCATCGATAAACTGATTGCACGCGATGCCGGCGGTTTCGGTCATTCCATACAACTGATAAACCGGTCGCCCGCTGACGCTCTCCACGCGCCGCGCCAGATCGGCGCTCAGCGGCGCCCCGCCAGTCATAAAGGCACGCAGCGTGGTCAGGGCGCTGCCGTTGCGTGGGCTTTCAGCGACGGCTGATAGCATCGTCGGCACACCGCCCACCACCGTCGCCGACACCTTGTCCAGCAGCGGCCAGAAACCGGCCACCACATCCGGATTACGCAACCCGAGCGCGGTGGGAAACAACACCGTGGCGCCGGCGGCGACCGCGGCCAACACCACATCCACGGCACCGCCCACGTGGAACAGGGGGAGACCGCTGAGCAACCGCTCGTCAACGCCGAAGCCGAAGCCGGCCGCCGCCATGATGCCGCCGGCGGCCAGATTACGCTGGGTGAGCTGAGCCAGCTTCGGGGTACTGGTGGTGCCACCGGTGTGCACCAGAGCGGCGACCCGTCGCGCGGCTCCTTCGTCGATCGGTGCGGCCCCTCCCCGGCCGATGAAATCCGCCCATTCGGTGGCGCCGTCATCACCGTCCTCAGCCAAGGGCAACACGACGACGTCCCGCACTTCGGGCACCCGACTCACCGCCTCGCCAACCCGCGCACGCACATCCAGCGCCGGATGCGCTCCCATGGTGATCACCGTATGCACGCGCGCCAGCTTCAATTGCGAAGCCATTGCCTCCGCCGACAACAGCAGGTTCATCGGAAATGCCACCCCCACGGCCGTGGCGGCGATCAGGCTCGATACCGCCTGAGGTACCAGCGGCAGGAAAATGGCGACGCCATCACCTTGCGCCACGCCGGCGTCGCGCAACGCCCGGGCAAGGGCTTCGGTTTCGGCCAGCAACTGCGCGTAGCTGACCGTTTGAACCCGATCCCCGCTGGCG
Organism: Alcanivorax sp.; assembly: GCA_041624875.1. Lineage (GTDB taxonomy): Bacteria > Pseudomonadota > Gammaproteobacteria > Pseudomonadales > Alcanivoracaceae > Alloalcanivorax. The sequence goes on along the minus strand of JBFJUC010000199.1, from coordinate 2,383 downwards.
TCCGCCAGGTAAATCAACGCCGGCTTGTCGGGGTAGTTGGCGGCGCTCTCTCGCAGCAGCGCCAGAGGCGTATCCGAACGGGCCAGACGGTCGGACGCGGCTTCGTTATTATTCTCGATAGCGGGTTGCATGGTTTGTTCTCCTGTTAGCGGGATACGCCGGGCGCAATGGGGTCACCGGAATCACGTTCCTCGACCGCTTGCTTGAACCCGACCTGCTCGGCGCGTTCCTTGAACCAGACGCCTTCCGGCGAATGCCGGGCGACGCCGTCGAACAGGGAAGCGAACATCTGGGTGGTCTTGAGGCCCATGTTGTCGAAGGCCGAGTTGATCATCAGCTTGCTCATCATCAGCTGATTGCGGGGCACCCCGGCCATACGCGCGGCGAGGCGATCAACGGTGGCATCCAACTGGTCATGGGGAACCGCATCCAGAACCAGTCCCATGGATTTGGCTTGCGCTCCGCTCACCAGGTCACCGGTGAAGAGCATTCTTTTCGCCTTCTCGGCGCCCAGCCGATACACCCACATAGCCGGCGTCGGTATCCCCCACACCCGCGCCGGTGGATAGCCGATCTTGGCGTCTTCACTCATCACCACCAGATCGCAACACAGGGCGATATCGCTGCCGCCCGCCACCGCGTAGCCGTTAACCTTGGCGATGGTCGGTTTGTGCGACCGCCACAGCGACATAAACTTCTCGGTATTGCCGTACATCAGATCGAAATCAACCATCGGGTCCCAGGGCATTTCCTGTTGCCCTTCGTTGGCGCCGGGCGTCTGGGCGTAATGTTTGAGATCATAGCCGCTGCAAAACGCGCGACCGGCGCCGGTAAGCACGATCACATGAACGTTTTTATCGCGGTTGGCCATGTCCACGGCCTGGCTGAGTTCGGTGGGCAGATGCTCGTCAATGGCGTTCAGCGCATCGGGACGGTTAAGCGTAATCGTCGCAACGCGCCCGTCGACGGAGTAGGCGATACTGTTAAAAGACATACTGGACCTCACTAGAGTGCTCGATTATTTGTTACTTATAGGTGTATCTATTGCAGAATGATGTAACTTTTAAAGATCGCGAGTCAACGCCTTCTTTGGCGACGCTGGCGGAACTCACCCCCAGAACCCTGGTTCTGGATCTGCTCGCGGTCGCCCGAGGCACCGCCATGCCCGCCCCTGCATTGGCCACCGGCGGCGAGATCATGGGGTTCAAGCGCGGCGCTATCCGAGTGGCGACCAGCCGCCTGGCCGCTCAAAATCTGATCGAAAGCCCGCAAAGGGGCCATTGGAAACTGGTGGAGGAGGTGCCCTGGGCCCGGGAGCAGGCGCGCTGGCAGAATCTGGATGCGCTGCTGGCACCGTGGAGCGGACGCTGGTGGGTGATCGTCACACACCGGGTGTCACGCTCGAACCGGAGCCTTTGGCGTCACCACGAACGTGCGCTGTGGCAACGCGGCTTCAGCGAGGCGGAGCGAGATGTCTTCGTGCGTCCGGCCAACCTCGCCACACCCTTCGAAACGCTCTGGGAGCAGCTGGTTGACCTGGGTATGGACGCCAACAGCGTGATGCTGGACGCCAATGAACTCTCGCTACGGCCCAAGCCGGATCTGTGGGCCTCGCGTCAGCGCCACCGATTGCTCAAGGAAGTGCTTGCCGAAATGCAGAGCTTGATCACCGGCCCGGACGATGAAGGTGAAGAGGAGCGTTGCGCGCATTTCCTCAGGGTGGGTCGCGCGGCGGCACGCATGCTGAACACCGACCCGCTGCTTCCCGAAGACTGGGCCGGCCCCTCATCGCGCGGCGACGTGGCCGCTCTGATGCCACGTTTTATCGAGATGGGCAGAACACTCTGGTTCCGTCGCCTCGGGATCAAGGAGACCTGAAACGCCCCAGGGTTCGCGCGCATTCCTTGGCATCCGACACCAACTCGAGTTCATGCAGGCACAGCACCGGGCTGAGCGCCAGAGTGCGGCGAAACAGGGCCGGCCAGGCGTCTTCGTTGATCATCGGCCGGGCCAGGCGCGTGCTGCGCACCGCCTGCCAGGCCAGGTTGTCGGGCCCGCCCTGGGCCTCGGCGATCACGAACTGGAAGGGGTGGGCGCCGGGCACGCCGAGGCGGATGTCGGTGGCCACCAGCCGCCCGTCCTCCAACCGGTAATCCAGAAAGCCGCCGGTGAACCATTCCAGCCGGCGGCCGTCGTCCAGCTGCTTGGCCGAGGCGACCAGATTGGCGTCCCGCGGAAAGCCTTCAATATACAGCGGCACATCGCCGTCCAGCAGCCCAGTGACGATCTCCAGACGCTCTTCGCGGTGCAGCACCGTGGCCCGCCACAGCAGCGTGGAGAACGGCATCGGCTGCAGCAAGCGCGGCGCCGTCTGGTAGCCGGT
>JBFJUC010000198.1:0-5095 GCA_041624875.1 Alcanivorax sp. | reverse complement strand
GTGGAGCTGGCGAGAGGAGTCGAACCCCCGACCGGCTGATTACAAATCAGCTGCTCTACCAACTGAGCTACGCCAGCAGCATAAGGGCTGCGCATTCTATAGAAAGCCCATCGGGGGTGCAATGATTGCCGCGGCGATTATGGTTTTCGCCGTTCCCGGCTCCGACAGGCCACCCGATCACGGCCCACCGTCGGGTTGCCGACCAGGAAGTCCTCCAGCACGGCGGCGCCATCCGCCCGTTCCGGCATATACAGCCAGTACTCGGTAACCAGCCGCGACGTCTCGCGGACAAAGGCCGGATAGCCCGCATTGTGCATTTTTACACGCAAGCCCTCGGCGGATTCCTCACTGGTGAAATACCCCAGAGAGATGGCGTTAGCGTCTTCGCCGGCCTTGACGATAAAGCTGTCGACGCCCCGCGACTGCAGCTCGCTGAGCACCTCCAGGGCCCGCTCCCGGCTGCCGTAGGGCGGCAGATACACCCAATTGAGGTGATCTTTCTGAACCGTCACCGCTCGAATCGTCGCCGCCAGCCCGGCGGCCTCCAACTGAACACGGGCCCGCTCAGCCTCGCCCCGGGCCGACCAGGGCCCCACCACCGGGCAGAGCCCCGGGCGGGCAGGGGCGCCGGAGCGCAAGGCCCGGTCCGGTTGCGGCGCCTCACTAAGCAACCGCAAGGCGGGCGCCTCCGGTGATTCGGCGGCCTCGGCACGCTCAATAACCGTCGACGGCCCGGCGCCCCAGACGGCGTCGGAAGCCAGCTGCCAACCCAGGTAGACCAGGTTCACCACCAGCAGGCTGTAAAAGACCCATCGCACCGACTGTCGCCCCCAGCTTTATTATTGACGTGCCGCCACCCGCTCCAGTCCGTCCAGCACCAGGTCGGGTAAATGCATAAATTCAAAGGAAAAAGCGGCGCTGAGCTCGTCCGCGTCACCGCCGGTCACCAATACCTTGCAAGTATCCGGAAGCCGCTCACGCAGTTCAACCACCACATCCGTGACGAACGCCACAGACATGCGCAGCAAACCGTTATGGACGCACTCACCGGTGGAACGCCCCAGCGCCAAGCGGGGCCGCGCCTGATCCACGTGGACGTCGGCGGTATCGCGCAGCAGCGCACTGCGCAGCATGCCCAGCCCGGGCACGATATAGCCACCCAGGAAGCGGCCCTCACCATCAATCGCATCAATGGTCAGAGCACTGCCGCAATCGACAATGATGCCGGCGCCGAAACGCTGCCAGCATTCCACCAGCGCCACCCAGCGGTCCACGCCCAGCCGGCGCGGCTCCGGGTAGCAATTGCTCACCCCGAAGTCCTCCTGCCGAGAGTAGTAAAATCGCGGCGGCACTCCGGCGGCTGCCTCGATCAACGCGCCGATACGCTCGTCCGCCTGTGCACCGGCCACCGATGCCACCCAGATTTCATCGAAGCCCGGGGCGCCGGACGCCAGCGGCGCCTGCAAGGCTCGAGACCAGTCCCGACCGTGGGCGGCGCCACCCTGCACCGTGCCGTCGGCGCTCCGGCGGCGCCATTTCAAAGCGGTGTTACCCACATCCACGAACAATTTCATTGTAATCTCAAGCTCACTTCACCGCCGTGCATATAATGGGTCTCTCCCTCGATTTCCACCCGTAGAGCGCCGTCCTCGGACACACCCCGAGCCATTCCGGCACGCTGACCGCCACCGGTATGGATCACAACCGGCCGATCCCGGCACACATCCATTTGCTCAAAAGCAGCGGCAAACGGCGCGAAACCGTCCACCGCGAACCGGTCCAGCATGGTGAGCAGTTCGCCAGCGACCGCCGCGGCCAGCCGCGTGCGGCCCGGAGGCTCCGCGCAGGCTCGCCGCAGATCAGTCCAATCCTGGTCTATGGCACCAGCCTGGTGGTCGCTCATGGCGACATTGATGCCGACCCCCACGACCACCTGTACTTGACCTTCCATCTCGCCGGCCAGCTCAATCAGCACGCCGCCCAGCTTGGCGCCGCCCACCAGCAGGTCGTTGGGCCACTTCAAACCCAGCGACAGCTGCGGCACGGTGTCCGCCAGCGCGCGGCCCACCGCCACACCGGCGGCCAGGCTCAAGCCGCCCAGCGACGAGAAGCCACCCGACAACTGGTAGAGCACGCTTAAATACAGATTGGCCGCGAACGGCGACTGCCACTGCCGGCCACGCCGGCCGCGGCCGGCGCTCTGGTATTCCGTGGTGACCACCATCGGGCCATCTGCCTCGGCCGCCAAGGCCATGGCATCAGCGTTGGTCGACTGCGTGACCGGTTGAAAATGAAGCCCCGCGCGGCCGCACAGCGCCCGCTCCAGCACCTCCGGATCGAGCGGGTCCAGCGCTCTGGTAAGGCGATAGCCTTTGCCGCGCACCGATTCCACCGACAGGCCGTAGGCCTCGGCGGACCGCTGCAGACGTTTCCAGATGGCGGCGCGGGATACGCCCAGCGCTTCACCGAGGTCACCTCCGGAGTGGAAGCGGCCGTCGGCAAGCAACCGGATCAGGTGCAGGTCCGGATCGGAATCCTTCAACGATCACTGCTCCCAGATCACACCACGGGATGCCGCCCAGGTGGGCAGATCCGCGTCGTAGTATTTCTCGATCTCGTTACGCTTGAGCTTGAGTGTCGGCGTGATCAGACCGTTCTCTACCGTCCAGGGCGTCTTGCAGACTACCAAGGCGTTGAGCCGCTCGTGGGCATCGATCTGGCCGTTCACTTTCTCGAGCAGCGCGTTCAATTGCTGAGTGAAGTGCTCTTTCTCGGCGCCTTTGCTGAGCTTTTCCTGCTCCTCCGGGGTGAGGTTGAGCAGCGCGATCGGCTGCGCCATATTGGCGCCAATGACACAGGCCAGCTCCACGCCTGGCTGGCTGGCCAGCCGGTTCTCGATCGGCGCCGGCGCCACATACTTGCCCTTCTCGGTCTTGAAGATTTCCTTGATCCGGCCGGTGATGCGAAGGCGACCACGGCCATCGATCTCGCCCACATCACCGGTCTTCAACCAACCATCCTCGGTCAGCACTTCGGCGGTCAGGTCAGCCTGCTTGTAGTAACCGCTCATGTTCGCCACGCTGCGCACTTCCACTTCGCCGGCGTCGCCAATGCGGCATTCAACCCCGTCGTTGGGAGTGCCGACCCAACCGATCTGCTGGTCACCCTGTTCGGTGGTGTGCGACCAACCGAAGTTTTCCGTCATGCCGTACACTTCCAGAATTTCCAGATCCATCTTGTTGAACCAGGAAATGATGTCCGTGGACAGCGGCGCGGCGCCGGAAAGCGCCACCCGGCACTCGTCCAGGCCCATGGCGCCGAGCACTTTTTTCTTGATCACCCTGTTGAGCAGCGGAATCTTGAGCAACGTATTGAGCTTCTTCGGCGGCAGAGCCTCGGAGGCCTTCTGGTAGAACTTGGACCAGATACGCGGCACCGCGAAGAACAGGGTTGGCTTGGCACGCTTGATGTCCTCGCCGAAAGTATCCAGCGACTCCGCGAAGTAAACCGTATTGCCCACGTACAGCAGCGCCATTTCCACCGCCGCCCGTTCCGCCACGTGGGAGAGTGGCAAGTAGGAAATCATCCGGTCCGAGGGCTCCAGATTGTAGACCTGGATCACCTTGGCACCCACCGCGGACAGGCTCTTGTACTGGTGCATCACCCCTTTTGGCACACCGGTGGTGCCGGAGGTATAAATAATGGTGGCGAGATCGTCCGGGCCCGGAGAGGCGGCCTCGGCAAGCGGCTCCTGCTTGGCGACGATGTCGGCCCAACCCGGCATCTTGCCCCGCACCTCGTCGGGCGCCAGGGAGAAGGCCACCTGCTTGATACTGTCGGGGACCCCGTCCTTCATCATGCCCCAGTCGTCCAGCTTGCCGACAAACAACAGTTTGGACTCACTGTGTTCAAGGATGAGACGTACGGAATCCGCCAACAGGGTGGGGTAAAGCGGAACGCTGACGCCGCCCGCGACCCAGATCGCCAGGTCCGCGATAATCCACTCCGCGCAGTTCTTGGAGACCAACGCCACACGGTCACCGGCCTGAATACCTTCGGCCTTGAGATAGGCGGCCATACGGTAGGCCTCATCCGCCACTTCGTTCCAGCTATAGCGGCGCACTTGGTCGCCGCCCAAAGGCTGGACCATGGCGACGCTGTCGCCTTGCTGACGCCGGCGGTCTTCCAGCGCCTGGACGGGGGTCTTCATGGCGACGTTATTGTCATTCGTCATAGTGATCACCTTTTCCCAAACCAAAACACGAGTTAATGCGGCGGAGTAGCGGAGCGGTGCTCCGCCGCTGTCTTATTTAACAATCATTTCCGGGTCCAGCGGATAGCTCCGGAACACAGGCCCCATGAATACCGCGACCCCGAGTCCCCAGGCGGCGTTCAGCATAAAGCCGCCGACCCAGGTGGTGGCGCTGACCGGGATGCCTTTCATGGGAAATACCAGAAGCATGGCGACAACGGTGGGCGCGATAGCGCCAAACAGGATGGCCACCGACCAATAAAGGTGGGCCGGTTTAAAACGTATCAGCCACCATAACGGCAGGCCCCAAACACCGCCCCAAAACGCCAGCGACAACACGGCGGGCACGCCCAGCGGCGCGGATGGCGCCCAGTTATAAGGCGAAACCGACACCATCGCCGCAGCATGGAGCAACGCCAGCAGGCCTTGATGGAACACCAGGGTAGCCAGAAAACCGGCCACAAAGGCCTTCACCCACTGCATAGAGCCTCCAATCACCGACATAACTTCCCGAGCATAGAGATACATGGGCACGGGATAAAGGGTGACGAGGGAAAATCGAGGGTTTGGGATAAGGAGGTACGAGGCGGAGGTGTGGGAGCGGGCCCTGTGGTAGCGGGCCCTCCCCGCGAAAGGCCGGCTCTGCCGGCCGGCGGGATTCCAGAGAGGTTTGGAGCATGGGCTTGTTTCGGGCCGCTTTGACGGAAGCGAGGGAGTGTCGCGGGGCTGACCTGCTTTAGGTCGCTTTGCCGGCAGGGGGCGAGGGTGGTGCGGAGATGACCTACTTAGGTCGCTTTGCCGGTAGGGGGCGAGGGTGGTGCGGAGATGACCTACTTAGGTCGC